>JBCBGJ010000025.1:0-7998 GCA_038526925.1 Pseudomonadota bacterium | reverse complement strand
CTGGTGCGATTTCACAGCATATCCGGCAACTCGAGGACTATGCTGGAAATCGCACCAGGCGTCACATTCAGCTCATCGGCGGCTTTGGTGAAAGACAAGCGACGCGCTGCGGCTTCAAAAGCCCGCAAAGCGTTGAGCGGAGGGAGGCGATCATTCGTATCAGACATAGTTCACGTCTATAACCAGATTTTGATTGTAGTTTCTCTAAACAATGGGATAAGGCTCATACGGTTGCTGAAAGCGCCTCGTCAACACATTTCTCCGGCAACGATCGATCCAATGGAACTACCCCCTTATGCGACTATTCCCTGCGTTTTTCTATACGGACAATGCCCACGTCACGGTTTTCGGCGGCGGCGAGGAAGCCCGTCGCAAAGTCCGCTTGCTGGCCAAGACCAGTGCACACATCACCGTCATCATCGATACCGAGATTGATTCGGGGTTCGCGGAAGAGTTCGCAGGACGCATTACAATTGCGCCGCGCGCTATGGCGGGCCAAGCGCTCGATCGCTCTAAGTTCGCGATCATCGCCTGTCGCACACAAGAGAATAGCGAACAGTCAATTGTCTGGGCGCGTGAGTATGGCATCCCGATCAATGTCGTCGACCAGCCAGAAGCGTGTGACTTTACAGTTCCGAGCATTCTAGAGCGGGGCGAAATCGTTGCTGCGGTTGGCTCTGGCGGTGCGGCCCCCGTGCTTGCCAAGCGCGTCCGCACAAGCCTGGAAGCACTGATGCCGCAAAATATGGGGCCCCTATCCGAACTCGCCCGAGATTTCAGGCCGCGCGTCTATGAAGTCCTCGATGATGGCACCAAGCGCCGCCAGTTCTGGGAAGCTGCCTTGAGCGGCGCCCCTGCCGACCTCGCCATGGAAGGCAAGTTCGATGATGCGCGGGCCGCCATGGAAGCTCTGCTGCAGGATATCGCCTCGCCGACAAACCAAGTCGGCACCGTACATATCGTCGGGGCTGGCCCGGGCGATCCAGAATTACTGACCTTAAAGGCTTTCCGCCTGATCCAGAATGCCGATGTGGTCTTCCATGATCGCCTCGTCAGCGATGAGATCATGGACCTGGTTCGCCGAGACGCGACGCGCGTCTCAGTCGGCAAAGCGAAGTCTAATCACAGCGTTCCTCAGCCGGACATCCACGACCTGATGATCAAAGCGGCCCAGGACGGCCAGCATGTCGTCCGCCTCAAGGGCGGCGATCCATTTGTCTTTGGGCGCGGCGGCGAAGAGGTTGAAGCTCTGCGCGAGGCTGGGATCGAGGCAAGCGTCGTCCCCGGTATTTCGTCCGCGCTTGGATGCGCTGCCTCAGCTGGTCTGCCGCTCACCCACCGCGATCACGCGCAAACGCTAACCTTTGTCACGGGACACGCAAAATCTGGCGACGTCCCGGATCTTGATTGGAATGCGCTCGCGAAACCAGCCCAAACAGTGGTCGTGTTCATGGGCGTCGGGACCGCGCCAACGATTGCAGAAAAACTGATCCATGCGGGGCGCGCGACCAGCACGCCGGTTGCTGTCATTGAGAACGGAACCCGGCCAAACGAAATCAAAGTTTTCGGCACGCTGGCCGAGCTTCCACACCTCATCACACGTGCTGGGATCAAGGGCCCTGCCTTGCTTGTTATTGGCGAGGTCAGTGCAATCCCGGCAGACGCGCTTGCAAAACTCTCATCGGAGGCCGCCGCATGACATCTGTGCGCCCAAAACTAAAGCCCGATACGCCTAAGACCGTAACCGCCTGGAATACGGCGAGCGGCAATGTGGTCTGGATGCGCTCCGACAAATCGTGGACCGAGGACGCGAGCGAGATTGGCGTTTTTACCGGCGACGCCGCCGAAGCTGCGCTTGAGCATGCAAAAACCCAAGAAGGCTCGATCACAGACCCGTATTTCATGGAAGTGACTGAAGACGGCACAGTCGCTGGCCGCGAAACGCTAAGGGAAACCATTCGAGCGAACGGGCCAACTGTTCCTTACGGAGTGATCATCCAATGACCGATCGCGAAATCAGCAAGCTCACCCTGTATGGCGATAGTATTTCCGGCAATTGCCAGAAACCGCGCTGGACCGCCGATTATCTCGACATCGACCATGATTGGGTCGAAGTCGATATCCTTGATGGCGGCACTCAAACCGAAGAGTTCTTGGCCCTTAACCCAGTTGGCCAAGTGCCGATCGCGCGCTGGACCGATGGCCGGGTCCTGCCGCAGTCGAATGCGATCATGCTGTATCTCGCCGAAGGGTCTGACCTAATTCCGGAAGACGCTTTTCAGCGCGCGCAGATGAATTCGTGGCTCTTCTGGGAACAGTATTCGCACGAAACCTCGATCGCGGTTCGCCGGTTCAAGAAACACTATCTGAAGTTGCCAGATTCAGAAATTGACCCGCAATTGATGGTCAAAGGCCGCCGAGCGCTTGGCGTCATGGAAATGCAGCTGACATGGACCGATTGGTTGGTCGGAGACACCATGACCTGCGCAGATATCGCACTGGTTGCTTATACCCGCGTCGCGCACGAAGGCGGGTTCGACCTCGCACAATTCCCGAATGTGGAACGCTGGGTGAGCCGCGTTGAGGGCGCGCTCTCCATCGGCCACGCTATGCCCAAACAAG
Source organism: Pseudomonadota bacterium (assembly GCA_038526925.1). Lineage (GTDB taxonomy): Bacteria > Pseudomonadota > Alphaproteobacteria > Caulobacterales > Hyphomonadaceae > Henriciella. Next base: position 5,376 of record JBCBGJ010000025.1, on the reverse strand, counting down.
GGGTGACTTTGTAATGTACCGCTATGATGAATTTGACGCGCGGATCGTAAAAGAGCGCGTCGACCAGTTCCGTAGTCAGGTGAAACGCCGTCTGTCCGGTGAGATCCTCGAAGATGAGTTCAAACCGCTGCGTTTGCAGAACGGCGTCTATCTGCAATTGCACGCCTATATGCTGCGCGTCGCGATCCCGTATGGACAGTTAAATGCCGCTCGGATGCGCAAGCTCTCCAAGATCGCGCGGGATTATGATCGCGGCTATGGCCACATGACGACGCGCCAAAACATCCAATACAATTGGGTTGCGCTGAAAGACATTCCGGACGTGCTTGAAGAGCTCGCTGACGTCGAAATGCATGCGATCCAAACCTCCGGCAATTGCATTCGGAACGTGACGTCGGATCATTTTGCTGGCGCGACCAAAGACGAGATTATGGATCCGCGCCCCTGGTGTGAGATCATTCGCCAGTGGAGCACCTTCCATCCGGAATTTGCGTTCCTGCCACGCAAGTTCAAAATCGCGGTCACGGCGGCTGAACATGACCGCGCAGCGATCCGTGTGCACGATATTGGTCTGCATATGCGGGAGCGCGATGGCTTTGTTGGCTTCGAGGTGCATGTGGGCGGCGGCCAAGGCCGGACGCCGATTATCGCTGCCATGGTCAATGAGTTCGTTCCAGAGAGCGAAATCCTCGATTATCTGGAAGCGATCATGCGGGTCTATAACCGCTTCGGACGGCGCGATAACAAGTACAAAGCGCGGATCAAAATTCTGGTCACTGAAACTGGTCCGGAAGAGTTCACCCGTCTGGTTGAAGAAGAATATGCGGCGCAGCAGGCCAGCGAGAAAATCGCGCTTCCCCAGGAAGAGATTGATCGCATCAATGCCTATTTCGCGCCGCCGGCTTTTGAGGATAAAGCCGATTCCAGCGATGCGTTTGAACGCGCAAAAGCGGCCGATCCAGCTTTTGCAAACTGGGCGAGCGTCAATCTCCATCCTCACAAAGTTGCGGGCTACACATCTGTCACGATCAGTCTCAAACCTATTGCAGGTCTCGCGGGCGACGCCACCGATAGTCAGATGGCCGTGATGGCGCATTTGGGCGAGACCTATGGATTCGACGATATTCGCGTCACTCACGCTCAGAATGTCGTGCTCCCGCACATCGCGCTCGATGACTTGTACAATGTCTATCGCGAGCTTGATGCGGCGGGTCTAGCGACCGCGAACGAGAGCTTGATCACGGACATGATCGTCTGCCCCGGCCTCGATTATTGCAACCTCGCCAACGCGCGCTCAATCCCGGTAGGACAAGAGATCCAAAAGGTCTTTGCTGACCCGGCCTATGAACAAGACATTGGCAAGTTACACATCAACATTTCCGGCTGCATCAATGCCTGCGGGCACCACCATGTCGGCCATATCGGCATTCTCGGCGTGGACCGCAAAGGCGAGGAATACTACCAGATCTCCCTCGGCGGGCGCGCGGATGAAAAGGCCGCTGTCGGTCAGATTATCGGTAAGGCCTTGCGCCATGAGGAAGTCCCCGGCGCCGTGAAAACGATTGTCGATACGTATCGCGATCTGCGCACAACAAAAGACGAGAAATTTATTGAAGCGGTCGAGCGTTTAGGCCTCGAACCGTTCCAGGAGGCCATTTATGCCACTGATTAAAGATGGCGCTGAAGTCGAAGACACATGGACCTTCATTGAAGGCGACACTGATCTTCCATCTTCAGGATGCATAACAGTCCCTTTAGAAAAACTAACAAAAGATTCAGACGGGCTTTTGGCGCGGAACCAGCAGATTGGCGTACGTTTATCCCCGGCAGATGATCCGCACGATCTGACCCCATTCCTCGACCGTATCGCCTTGATAGAAATAGACTTTCCTAAGTATACCGATGGTCGCGGCTATAGTCAGGCACAGCTGCTCAGACGCCGTTTGAGCTATGCCGGAGAGCTGCGCGCCGTGGGGCACGTGTTGAGAGATCAGATTCTCTATATGAACCGTTCAGGGTTTGACGCTTACCAGACGTCCAGGGCCGACCTACCTAATGTGGTGAAAGCGCTGGAAGAGTATTCAGCGTTCTATCAACCCGCCGCGGACGGCCAGACTTCGGTCTTTTCGAGGCGCCACACGAAAGCCTGAGGCGCATGCCATATTCAGACATCAAACTGCGGATCGACGAAGACGTAGATCAGCGCCTTACGCGCTTGAACGAAGAACTTCGCGACGCCTCTGCCCAGACCATCTTACGCGCATCGATCTTGCGCGAGTGGATGGGTGAGCTGACATATGTGTCGAGCTTCGGGGCCGAAAGCGCGGTCATGCTTGCGCTGATCGCAGATGTTGAGCCTGACCTTCCGATTGTGTTCCTCGAAACCGGCATGCACTTCCCGCAAACCCTCGATTACAAAGAGGAATTGATCGACCGGTTGGGCCTCACCAATGTGCGAGATATTCCGCCAGCAGAAGACGAGCGCCTCGCAGAAGATCCAAAGAACACGCTTTGGAAAACAGACCCTGACGCCTGTTGTGCTCTGCGCAAAGTTCGTCCGCTCGAACCCGCTTTAGAGGGATTTGACGCCTGGATTACAGGCCGCAAACGCTTCCATGGCGGCGCGCGTATGTCGCTGCCGGTCTTCGAACATGCCAGTGGCCGGTTCAAAGTGAACCCGCTTGCCGGTTGGACGCAGGAAGATGTTCAGGCTTATTTCAAACGCCGTGAGCTTCCGCGTCACCCACTCGTAGCGCAAGGCTATCCCTCTATCGGGTGCTGGCCTTGCACCAAGCCTGCGGAAGACCCGAACGATATTCGGTCTGGTCGCTGGGTTGGCCGCGATAAGAGCGAGTGCGGCCTGCATATCGAAAAATCCGAGCGCCCACGCGTTTTCTAACCCGCGTCCTCGAACACCATATTTTTGCCGGAAAGCATGCTTTAATTTGAAGCATGCTTTCTGCGTTTCTGCGTCTCATATTTGTAAGCTTGTTTTGGTTGAGTGCTGCCACGGCCCAGGCTGAAACAGCCGCGGACTTGCTCGGTGAGCAACTCCTGGCGGAGGCTCTTCGCGCGAAAGCGGATGCGGCCAGCGAGATTAAGAATGATCGGTATTTCAGCGTGATCGACTATCGGGCGCCCTCAAACGTCCCGCGATATTTTCTGATCGATACTATGGATATGAGCGCAGAGGCCCTGCTCGTCGCACACGGCAAAGGCTCCGATCTCAATCATGATGGTATGGCGGATCAGTTTTCGAACATTGAAGGATCGAAAATGACCTCGCTCGGCGCGTTCGTGACCGGCAAGACTTACTATGGAATGCATGGCCTGTCCTTGAAACTGAAAGGGCTAAGCCCGCAAAATGACCTCGCCGAAAAGCGCCTGATCGTCATCCACGGCGCCGACTATGTCAGCCCGGATCGCGCCATTCTCGGGCGCAGTTGGGGATGTCCTGCCCTAGAGCGCGCCGACGCGGAAAGGATCATCCATCTCATCAAAGGCGGGACTTTCCTCTATGCTGTGGGAATGGAAACACGAGGCTAAATCGATGAACGTAGATGATTTTCGCACCCTCGCCCTGTCACTGCCCTTGGCGATCGAGAAGCCGCACTTTGATCGCGCAAGCTTTCGAGTAGATGCGCCGCGGGGGAAAACCATCGCCACCTTGTTAGAAGCTGGCGCCACGGCGAATGTCTTTCTGAGCGTGGAAGAGCAAGAGATGCTGATTGCGGCAGAGCCCGCGATCTTCTCCAAAGTTCCGAACAAGTGGGGCGATAAAGGCGCGACAACGATCACGCTCGAAAATGCGGACGAAACGACCGCTCTGTCTGCGTTGAAAATGTCATGGCGACATGCCGCGCCAGCGAAACTCCAAGACTTGCTTGAATAGATAGGCTTGAAGTGTCTGGCGAGTTCGGTTTAAAGCGCGACCATGACTGATCAAATGCCCGACCGTCTCTCGGTCAATCCGAAGAGCCCTTACTATAACGAAGAGCTGCTGCTGCGCGGCGTTGGGATCCGCTTCAACGGCGAGATCAAAACCAATGTCGAAGAGTATTGCATCTCAGAAGGCTGGGTCAAAGTCGCGGCTGGCAAGGCCGTCGATCGCAAAGGCAATCCTTTGACCCTGAAGCTAAAGGGCACCGTCGAGGCCTGGCCGGAAGACCAAGACGGCGCCGAATAGGTCGCTACTCTGCGCTGAGCGCACCATAGACAGCCGTGCTTGACGTTTCACGCAGCTCGAGCGGGCCGTTTGGATTGTTATTGTCGAACACCTGCACCATTCCGATGAAGTAAAGCTCATTGACGGGATCAACCCAGAACCATGTGCTGGCAGCGCCGCTCCAAAAGAACGAGCCAGCCGGAATTTTCGTCGGAACCGCTTCCGGCTCAAGCACCGTTCCGACGGTTAGTCCCATGCCAAATCCTGGATAGACCTCGCCCAAATTCATACCGGCTTGAGACAGCATCGCCCCTTCGGGTAAGACGTCTGTTGTCATCAGGTCGAGTGTTTCAGGCTTAATGATCTGAACGCCATTCAGGCTACCACGATTGACCAGCATCTGAGAGAAACGGCCATAATCATCCATGGTCGAGACGAGCCCGCCGCCGCCAGATTCAAAGGCGACGGTTTCTTTGCGGAACATCACGCCAGGAAACGGCACGGGCACCATCTCGCCTGACTCAGGATCGAATCCATAAACCTCGCTGAACCGGCCATACTCCTCTTCCGGAACGAAGAACCCGGTATCTTCCATACCAAGGGGACCGAAGAGGCGACTGTCGAGGAACTCGCCAAAGGTCTGGCCTGAGAGCTTTTCAATAATGTAGCCCTGGATATCCATGCCGACGCTGTAGAACCAATGTTCGCCGGGCTGGAACAGGAGCGGGATTTCTGCCGTTCGATCGATGAAGGTTTGCAGGTCTGGCGACTCCAGCACTTTCTGATCGCGGAAGGCCGAGTTGGCCGGGTCCGTGCCACCAAGACCGTAGGCAAATCCAGACGTATGCGACATCAGCTCGCTCATCGTCGGTGGGCGTTCCAGATCGGCCAAGATCGCCGAGCCGTCCTCATTGACCCCAGCGAGCACTTTCAGATTCTCGAACTCTGGAATGTGTTTTGTGACAGGGTCATCGAGTTCGAATTTGCCCTCTTCATAGAGCATCATCATTGCCACGCCGGTCACCGGCTTGGTCATCGAATAGATCCGATAGATCGTATCGTCCTCAATCGGTGTCTGGCTTTGCAGACCGCGGAGGCCGGTTTTGAAATCGCTGACCACTTCGCCTTTGTGAACCAGACGGGTGTGAATGCCATACAGGCGCCCATCAGCAACATATTGACCCATCGCCTGCTCCAGCGCGGCGATGCCT
>JBCBGJ010000024.1:0-13027 GCA_038526925.1 Pseudomonadota bacterium | reverse complement strand
GGACCGCGTCGTCGCGGCGAGCGCCCTGTTCGGATCGTGCCGCCATATCTGCTCAACCATCCTGCCGCGCTATGGGGTCGAAACCGAATTTGTGAACGGCAGTGATCTGGACGCCTGGAAGCGTGCTTTGTCGAAGCCGACGCGTTTAGTGTTGATCGAAAGCCCGTCCAACCCCTTGCTGGAAGCTGTAGATATTGCTGCCGTTGCTGAACTTGCACATGCGGCTGGGGCCTTACTCGTGGTCGACAATGTGTTCGCGACTCCCATCCTACAAAAACCGCTAGAGCTCGGCGCGGATATCGCGGTCTATTCGGCGACAAAGCATATGGATGGCCAAGGGCGCGTGCTACTCGGCGCGATCCTGGGCCAAAGCGAGTTTATTGAAGAACACATTGACCCCTGGCTGCGCCATACCGGCCCGGCGGCGTCTCCGTTCAATGCTTGGGTGGTTTTAAAAGGCCTTGAGACAATTGACCTTCGCGTCCGACAGGCATGCTCAAACGCGGCCAAGGTCGCAGACACGATTGCCGCGCATCCAAACATCAATGCTGTCCGTTATCCAGGACGACCGGATCACCCGAATTATGACGTGCATAGGAAACAGATGGAGCTCGGCGGAACGCTGGTTGCGTTCTCTGTAAAAGGCGCACGCACAGAAGCATTCAAAGTGCTCAACAGCCTGAATCTCGTGGATATTTCTAACAATCTCGGCGACACGAAATCTCTAGCCTGCCATCCGTCTTCAACCACGCACCGCGCGTTGAATGAGGAGGAACAAGCCGAAATGGGCCTGGATGAAAGCTGGATCCGTCTGTCTGTTGGTTTGGAAGATGCCGACGATCTTTGCCGCGACCTAACGCAAGCGCTTAGTGCGCTTTAAACGGCGGCCGATCCGCGCACAAATCGCACGTCTCGACGGCGGGATTCTGTTCGAGGCGGCTGAGGCTTATGTCTGCGCCGCAGGACACACACACTCCATAGGTTCCGTCCGCCAAACGCAGCAATGCCCGCTCGATCGATGCGAGCGTTTCTGTTCCACTGCACCCGCTTAAAGTGTGCGATGGCGCGCAGGGTTGGGTGTCCGCATTTCGGAGTTCTTCGTCACGTTTTCCACGCGTCTTTTTCCCCCGCGCGTCACCTAACCCCCCTGCAGGAGGATAGAGCGGCGTCTTCATTACAGATATCCTGTGGACTCTTTAAGGGCTTGGCAAGCCTAGCAGGGCAAAAGAGTTGCGTTACATATCGATAAACAGAAGATTCAAAGCCGGAGCGCATGAATGGGCGAAGATTTGCCGCTAAAAATGACCGGGGTCAGCAAATGGTTTGGAAGTTTCCAAGCGGTGCGCAATCTCGATTTTGACGTTCCAAAAGGGTCGATCGTCGGATTTCTCGGCCCAAATGGCGCGGGCAAGTCGACGAGCCTTCGCATGGCGCTTGGAGTCTTGTCACCAGATCGCGGCGACGTCAGCCTGCTTGGCGGTCCACCAAACCTAGAGTCTCTCAAACGCGTCGGGTTTCTGCCCGAAGAACGCGGTCTCTATAAAAAAATGAGCCCGCGACAAATCATTACTTATTTTGCGCGCCTTAAAGGCATGTCCAGCCGAGAGGCGAAGGCGCGCGCGGATGAGCTTCTCGAGATGATGGGGCTCGGTGAGTTTGGACGCAGCCGGGTGACAAAACTCTCCAAAGGCATGGCGCAAAAGGTTCAAATACTTTCAGCGCTCGCACATCGCCCGGACTTTCTAATCTTGGACGAGCCTTTCTCGGGTCTCGATCCGGTTAATCAGCAAGCCTTGGAAGACTTGATTATCGAAGAGCACAAACGCGGTGCAACGATCGTGTTTTCCACCCATGTCATGGAGCATGCAGAGCGTCTCTGCGAGAAAATCGTGATGATGGCGCGGGGCCGCAAAGTCTTTGATGGCACATTAGATGAAGCATTCGCGGCTTTGGGTCGCGCCGTGCACATTGGCGTAGCGGAGGGCTTTGACCTTGGGGCCGCCCTCGGCTCTTCCGGTTTCGAGGCCGCGCAAGAAGGCGATCACTGGCGGGTCAGCTTGAAGCCCGCACAAAGTTCGCAGGATGCCCTGCGTGCAACACTCGAATCAGGCGCACCGATCACCAGTTTCACGCCACAAGAAGCGCGCCTGCGGGACGTGTTTGTTTCCTTGGTCAGCGAAGCTGAAGCGCAAGACTTAACCGACACACTTGCTGCCGATGCAGCCGAGGGGAGAGAAGCGGCATGATCCGGTCTACTTATCTGGTCACCCGGCGTGACTATCTCGGCTACGTCTCTGCTTGGGGATTTTGGCTCGGTCTGTTGTTCACGCCAGTCATCATCGCGATATTCATTCTGGCGCCGACTTTCGCGCAGAATGCCCAGCCTACGCGTTATTTCGCTGTGATCGAGAAGGGCGATACGTTCACCAACGCGCTGCGAGAAGAGATGGATAACTCAACCGGCATCATGGCCCGCGCGATGCTCGACCCGCTCGCGATTGCTGAGGATCGCGAGAGCGAGAAACTCACCGCTTTCGACCAAGCCCGTTCCGAAGGCGCATCTGTAGATGAGGCGTTTACCCAAGCTGGCGGCAATCCAGCTATGCTGCCGCGCCAGGACTTTGTCGAAGTTGAAGCCCCTGTGGCGAGCAGCGCAGAGCTCGCGCCCTATTTGATTGGCGAAACCTTGGTGGAGACAGAAGAAGGCCCGCAACCGCTATTCGCAGCGCTCGTGGTGAATGAAGCCTCGGGCGAGATCGAGTATTGGTCAGAGAACCTGCAAGCTCGCACCCTTATAACCTTCGCGCGTGAGGCAGAGCGAGAGCTCCAGCTGGACCGGGCTTTGGCCTCAGTCAATGTCGACCGCAGCGTGTTGAATGAAGCCCGCGCCGCGCGGCGTGATGTTAAGCAACAACGCGTGCGCATTGGCGAAGGCGAAGACGCCGAAACAGAGGTCACACAAACGGATCGTGCCCCGTTTGTGGTGTCAATTATGATGGCCTTTTCACTGTGGTTCCTGATCTTTTCCGTCATCAACTATTTGCTGATGGGGACCATCGAAGAGCGCTCCAATAAGATTTTTGATAGCCTCCTCACCTCCGTGAAACTCCCGCACCTTTTGGCCGGAAAGCTGCTAGCCGTGCTCCTCCTGTCGCTGACCTTGATGGCGTTTTGGAGCTTCGGTTCAGGTTTGCTCACCTGGTTCATGCGGGACAGTATCCCGGCCGACGTTGCGCAAGGGTTCGGATCCTTGCTCGCTGCGGCCGCAAACCCGGCTTTGTTCGTGCCGGCGATCATTAGCTTCATTCTGGGCTATCTCATGTATGGCTCGTTGTTCCTGGCTTTGGGCTCGCTGTGCGACACGATCCAGGAAGCGCAGACCTTAATGACCCCGCTCTTTGTGACCCTGATGGCGCCATTGGCGATGCTGGCTTTCGCTATCCAAGACGCAGAGTCTGCGTTGATTGAGATTATGGCCTGGGTCCCCGTGTTCACGCCATTCTTGCTCATCCTGCGAATGCCGACAGAGCCGCCAGTATGGGAAGTTCTCGCGCAACTTGGCCTAATGGCGCTGACGACATTTGTGATCCTTCACTTGGCAACGCGAGTCTATCGCGCTGGCGCGGTGCATGGCGCGGGCGTGAATGATGTTTGGGCGTTCTTTGGGAAGCTTGTCCCTGGCAAAAAGAGCGCTGCTTAAACCGCTTGCTCTTCGACGCTTTCAAACGCGTCCGCACGGGCAAGCTCGGGGAACAGTCTAATCCATAACAGGCCGACGCCGATTGCCACGACGCCGCCAAACAGGACCGCGCCGACCGGTCCAAGTAGGCGCGCGGCGACGCCGCTTTGAAAATCGCCAAGTTCATTCGAGGCCGAGATAAAGATGAAGGAGACCGAGGTCACCCGGCCCTTCATCTCGTCCGGTGTCGCGAGTTGAATCAATGACGCTCTGACATAGACCGAGATCTCATCCGCCGCTCCGGTAATGATCAAGGCGACAAAACTGAGCCAGAAGATCGATGACAATCCAAAAACGAGCGTCGCGGCGCCGAATATTCCGACGGCCCAAAACATCCAAGGGCCAACTCTGCGTGTAAGCGGCTTTCGCGCCAACAGGAATGCAACGGTCAAAGCGCCAATCGCGGGGGCTGCCGCCAAAAAGCCAAGCCCTGCTTCGCCAACTTGCAAGATATCACGGGCAAATACCGGTAAGAGCGCCACCAATCCGCCAAAGAACACCACGAACAAATCGAGAGAGATAGCGCCCAGCACGATCTTGTTCCGACCGATATAGCGGAGGCCTTCGAAAATCATATCGAAGCCTTTCGCCTGCTCGAGTTTTTGATGTGGCGGCGTGTTCGCAGTTGCAATTGCGAGAATGGCGAATGTGATCAAACCAAAGGCGACGGTGTAAACGAGGCTCAACCCGCCCGCAGCGAGCAACAAGCCGCCCAAGGCAGGCCCAACAATCTTTGCGGTCTGAAAGCCAAGAGAGTTGAACGCGATGGCAATCGGCAGTTCCGACCGGGGCACTAATTGTGGGTAGAGCGCGCTTGCAGCTGCAGGCGTAAAGGCATTGACCACGCCGAGCAGGGCCGCGACGGCGAAGATTAAGGGCAAAGCCTGGTCAGCAGGCAGAGTAAGCGTGAGCAGCAAGCCAACGGTTCCGACCAGTCGGAACAGATTGCTAATCACCAGGATCATCTTCCGGTTTAAGCGGTCAGCCGCCTGCCCACCGATCAATGACAGCAGCAAGACTGGTATGAACTGAACGAGGCCGACCAGGCCAAGCATAAACGCCGCCTCATTGATGCTGAGCCCCATACCTCCGGTTTCAATCGGATCACGCGCAAGATCGTAGACCTGCCAGCCAATCGCCACGAACTGCATCTGCCGCGCTGACGCGACCGACACGCGCATCAGCCAGAACTGCAAATAGGCTCTGTGACGGAAAATCTGCAGGGAAGGAGCAATGGCCATTCGCGCGGTCCTACTGTTTCGCGGCGTGTTGGCAATCAGAAACTTTTGTCAATGACACTTGACATGACAAGTACCCTTGTCTATTTGACAAGCTCACTTGACACATGAGAGACCCATGTCTGACTCAAAATCGATCAAAACACTCGCGGTGCTGACCGTCTTGGTCAGCCTCATTATCCAAATGGGGTTTGCAGTTGGCGTGTTCGGCCCAGCCTGGCTCAGCCCGCTGCTCACCCTTCCCGCGCTCGCGGCCGTGGCTTGGCTTTGGCGGACGGCTGAAAAGCAGCACGCAGCCTCGCAAGCCTTCACCGATCTCGTCATCTAAGAATTCAGGAACACACCCCGTGACCCAACAAACATTTAAATCTGCAAAACGGCGCTATCACCGCGTCTTCTGGCCCTTAATGATCGTCTACGCACTGGTTGTCATCGGTGGATCATTCGGCCTCAAACAACTCGACCCTGAGCCTCAATGGCTACAAGCGCTCCTCGCACTTGCCTGTACAGCGCCCGTTATCGGAACGCTCTTGGTGATGATGCGCTACGCAGAGGAAACCGATGAATACACCCGTATGGTACAGCTTAGAGGCTTTGCTTGGGGCGGTATTCTTACCGTCAATGCAATATTTACGGTCGGCTTCCTGCAACTCTTTCACGTGATCGATAAGATCGAAATATTCTGGTTCGGACCGCTTTTCTTTATCGCTTACGGCCTCTCAACATTCGTGATTGGCGGGAGACAATGCTCGTGAAGAATATCATTCGGACCCTTCGCGCAGAGCGCGGTTGGAGCCAGGCAGCCCTTGCCGACCAATTGGGGGTATCGCGGCAATCCGTGAACGCGATTGAAACAGGGAAATATGACCCATCTTTGCCCCTCGCCTTCGCCATTGCGCGTCTGTTCGAAAAGTCGATCGAAGAGATCTTCGATGATGAAACAGAAGCCCAGCTTGCGGCACAGTAAAGACCCCAAAACCAAAGAGGGGTGCGGACCTTTCGGCTCGCACCCCATTTGGTTCATTTGTGTCGCTTGAGCAGCTTCCGCTAAGTCCCTGCTCTGGCGCCTCAATTGAGACCTGAAACTTCCCGTTCTGCTTGCGCAGTTTTGTTAAGTCCCACCATCCAGTTCCCCGTTTCCGGTGTTCTTTCTGGCCTGCGCTTCGGCTCGTGCCCCGTTCGCAGATATGGCCCTGTCTCGCCCCTCTAGTTGAGGTCTGACAGACGCCGCGGTACCTTTCCCTTCGTCTCCGCTAGCTCCTTCGGTTCCCTCATTTCTGAGGTTCGCTCTTGAGCCCACTTCGTCCGGGCGCGACGTTCTTCCGACAGTGTTTCCGGTGGCTTCCCGGTCCTCGCTGCCGACAGGTGTAGAATGACTCAGATCTGAAAAGAGTCGATAGTTCGTATCGAAGAATCCGTCGGAATCGGACAAGTCATCCACAGGAAGCGCGATTCTGTGGACAGTTTAGATATTTCGTTCCGGATTCGAACCAAACATGTTCAGCGACAGGCCTAGTATGCCCGCGACATAGCACTCTAATGAGTGAAGTCCACCGCCAAAGCGCTGGTCGTTGCAGGCTATTCGGCCTCGTCTAGGAACTCGACTCCGACATCCGTACGAGTCCGCCATCGCAGACGTGTCCGACGTTTGATGCCATAGCGCGCGATACTGACCACCATGCCATCGTTTAGGCTGTCACCATTCTCAAACCTAAGCCGGGAGCCATTCGCCGACAGGTCCAGAGCAATCCCCTTTTTCAGGAATCGTCCCTGTTCCGTCAGAGCAATCGCATCCGCATAGATATCATTGCGATCAGATGACCGCCGTTCGACCGGTTCTTCGATCGCGTCGTCTGGTTCATTTGATTTTTTATTGCGTCCAAAAAGTCCGAACACATCAGCCTCACAAATTACGTACACACGTAATAAGCAAGACCCGTACCAGTTTACTCGCCTTTGAGGCGAACCGCTTCGGGGTCAACGGTTCTGTAGAAGCAAGACTTGCGCCCAGTGTGACAAGCGCCGCCAGACTGGTTCACATGCAATAGGACGGCATCCTGATCACAATCGATCTGTACAGAGACAACATCTTGGACGTGGCCGGATGTTTCGCCTTTCACCCACAAGGACTGCCGTGACCGGCTCCAATACGTCCCGCGCCCTGTTTTAAGCGTTGCGCGCAGGGCTTCCTCATTCATCCAGGCGAGCATCAAGACTTCTTTCGTCTCGGCATCCTGAGCGATCGCGGTGATTAGACCATCAGCGTTAAACTTAGGCCGCAACTGGTCAGTTTCGTCTTGTTCGGCCTTCGGAAGCGGGGGCTCAAATGACATTCTGGTCTCTCAAGGCGGATTGATCTTGGGGGCTGTACCCCAAAACATCTAGAATTGCACGTGTATCTTGTCCCAAAGCGGGCCCGGGGGATATAATAGCGCCTGGGGTCAAGTCCAGTTTTGGCACAACGCCTTGCATCGGGACCTCTTTTCCGAGCAAAGGGGAGAACACATTAAGGATCGCTTCGCGCGCCCTAATGTGGTCATCGACAAGCATTTCTTTGGCTGTGTTCACAGGCCCACTTGGAATTGCGTGGGCTTCGCATTGGCGCAGAACCTCTTGCATCGACCTCTCCCGCGTCCAGGTAGAAATCATCTCATCGAGCTCCAGCTGGTTTTCTCCGCGCGCATCATGCGTCGCATAGCGCGCATCGGTCGCCCAATCCGTTCCAATCATATCGGAGAGACGCTGAAACAGAGTGTCCTGATTGGCGCCGATAATCACCATCCCATCACTGCACGGGTAAGCGCCCGAGGGGGCGATGCGTGGCAAGATCCCGCCGCTGCGTTCGCGCGTGTGTCCCCCAAGCGCATATTCCGGGATCAAGCTTTCCATAAAAGCCAGCACGCTTTCGTAGATAGCCGCATCGACCACCTGTCCCCGGCCTGATTTTTCGCGGTGAAAGAGCGCCATCATTGTCCCGAGCGCGGCAAACGTTCCGGTCATCGTATCGCCGAGGCTGACGCCCGCGCGCGCTGGGGGACGGTCCGGCTCCCCAATCAGGTGCCGTAATCCGCCTTTGGCCTCGCCGACACTCGCATAGCCAGGTTTGTGGCTTTCAGGCCCGGTTTGACCATATCCGGACACCCGCGTGATCACGAGACGAGGGTTGATTTGGTGCAAGACCTCTGGACCGAGGCCCCACTTTTCGAGCGTGCCGGGCCGAAAGTTCTCTACCAGGACGTCGGCCGTGCTGACCAAACGTTTCAAAATATCTTGGCCTTTCTCAAGGCGTAGATTCAACGTGAGCGACTTCTTATTGCGCGCGATGATCGCCCAAAAGACGCTTTGTTCGTTTACCTTCACCGCGCCCCAATCCCGGGCGGGATCGGGCCGGTCGGGCGCTTCGACTTTGATCACTTCGGCGCCAAAATCTCCGAGCAATTGTCCACAAAAAGGACCTGCAATGAGCTGTCCGAGCTCAATGACGCGAATGCCGGAAAGTGGCGGCTGTACAATCGGTTCTGTCATTCGCCTTCAATGCCCGCTAAATAGGCGCCATGACAAGACGTATTGATATTGTAGAGGTTGGCCCGCGCGATGGATTGCAAAACGATCCGGGTGATTTGACGACCGACCAGAAGCTAGAATTCATTTCTCGCCTGGAGGATTGCGGCGTGAAACGGATGGAGTCTGGCTCTTTCGTATCACCCAAGGCTGTCCCCAAAATGGCCGATAGCGGCGCGGTATTCCGGGGCCTGGATCGAGGTAAAAATACTCGCCACATCGCCCTCGCCTTGAACGAAAAAGGTGTGCGCCGAGCGATCGATGCCGAAGCCGACGAAATCAATTTCGTTCTGGTCGCTGGCGAAGGCTTCGGCGAGCGTAATCAACGTATGACGCCGCAGCAAAGCGCAGACATGCTCGCGCAATGCGCCTCGCTTGTGCACGAGGCAGAGATCCCGCTCTCAGCAACTGTTTCTGTCGCGTTTGGCGACCCCTATTCCGGCGAAGTTGATCCAGGCGTCGTCGCCAATTTGGCGGCCCAAGCGCAACGCGCAGGCGTTGCGGAGGTTGGTCTCGGAGATACAATCGGAGTGGCTACGCCCTGGGATGTCCGCACAGTTGTTGAGCGCGTCCGCATGGAAGCGCCAGACGTCTATTTGCGGCTACACTTCCACGACACGCGCGGCGCCGGCCTTGCGAATGTTGCCGCGGCGGTTGAGGCGGGAGTCGATGTGATCGACGCAAGTTGCGGCGGGATTGGCGGCTGCCCCTTCGCACCAGCGGCCACCGGAAACGTCGCGACCGAAGATGTTGTCTATATGCTGGAACGTGCAGGATTCGAGACCGGCCTAAACTTGAGCAAATTGATTGAAACCGCGAATTGGCTGGAAACCGTACTCGGGCATCCCGTCAGCTCCAGCTTAAGCCGCGCAGGCGGATTTCCGGACTAGTAAGGACGGTCCCCGTTCACCGTCGCGCGGCGCATGTGGCGGCGCTGACCGGGATAGTCGTTCAACGCATAATGCCAACAGCAGCGATTGTCCCAGAACGCCACGGCGCCTTCGCTCCATCGGAACCGACAGGTGAACCGTTCATCACGGGAATGCTCAAACAGGAAATTCAGGAGCGGTTTGCTTTCGCGTTTCGTCATGCCGGCGAAGCGCAGCGTGAAGGCGGGATTCACATAGAGGCCTTTGCGGCCTGACTCTGGATGTGTCCGCACGACCGGGTGCTCATATTCAGGCGCATCGGTTGCTGTCTCAGACGTCATCGACTGACGTTCCTGCGCCGATTGGCCTTTCGAGCTGTACTCTCGGCTGGCGGAATGCACCGCGTTTAAGCCGCCGAGCATTTCTTTCATGCCGTCTGAGAGCGCCTCATAGGCCGCAATCTGATTGGCGAATAGCGTGTCGCCGCCATAGTCCGGAACCTCTACGCCGTAGAGAATGGAGCCCAGTGCGGGTTCTTCCAAGAAGGACATGTCAGAATGCCAGCCGCCGCCAAAATTGAGCTTATCGTCGGGTTCCTTGATGATCTCGAGCAGTTCCGGATGCCCATCCATGCCTTTGACATAGGGGTGAACATTCAAGCTTCCGAACCGGCGCGCAAATCGCTTTTGCGCCTCTGGCGTGAGGCCCGCTTGGCCGCGAAAGAAAATGACATGATGGTCGAGAAACGCCTGGTGGATCTCATCGAACTCAGTGTTTGACAGCTCATCAGAGAGCCGCACACCTGAAATCTCAGCGCCTAAAGCCCCGGCGATAGGGGTGATATCGAGCGTAGCCATTATCGCAGTCTACGCTCGATATTTTGTGAGTCTATCTATTCCGCCGCGTCTTCTGGAAACAGACGCTCATAGAGATAAGTGAACTCGAGCGCGGTTCGCTTGGCGCGCTCTTTCTGGTTCGCCGCCGCGGAGTGCCCGCCATCAATATTCTCATAATAAAGGAAAGGCTTGTCTGCGTCTTCGAACAGTTTCGCCATCTTGCGCGCGTGACCCGGATGCACCCGGTCATCCTTGGTCGAGGTGACGAAGAACGGCGTTGGGTAGTCCGCACCGGCATCAAAATTCTGATAAGGCGAGGTTTTTTCTAGGAATGGGCGCTCTTCCGGATTGTCTGGATCGCCGTATTCATCGATCCAAGACGCGCCAGCGAGGAGCTTGTGGTAGCGAAGCATATCTAGCAGGGGCACCTGGATCACGACCGCGTTCCACAGGTCTGGGCGCTGGGTGATCATAACCCCCATCAGCAGGCCCCCATTCGAGCCGCCCATAATCCCGAGATGCTCAGGCTTGGTAAGCCCGATTGAAACCAGGTCTTCACCGACCGCGATAAAGTCATCGAAGATGCGCTGACGCTCGCCTTTTAGCCCCGCTTGGTGCCAGGCCGGGCCAAACTCACCGCCGCCGCGAATGTTTGCCAGCACGTAGGCGCCGCCGCGCTCCAGCCACATCCGACCAATTCCCCCGCTATAGCTCGGGCGCATTGAGATTTGGAATCCGCCATACGCATACAGCAAGGTTGGCGTTGAGCCGTCGAGCGTAATCCCCTCACGATGCACGACGAAGTATGGAATTTTCGTCCCGTCAGAGGACGTTGCTTCTTTCTGATGCACAACCAAGCCATCGGCATTGAACTTTGTCGGCAGCGCTTTCAGCCCCGTCGTCGTGTCGGTTGCGGCGTCATAAGTTAGAAGGCTGTCCGGGGTGAGGAAGCCCTCATAATTGATGAAGACTGTCTCTTCGCTGTCATCTGCGAAAACGATCCCGGCTTGGCCCGTTCCCGGCAAAGCGACATCTTTGGTGGTCCAGCCTTCTGCCTCACTATGCTCGAGGCGCAGAACTTTGCTGGCGACATTGTCATTGATGGAGAGAAGTGCTGCGGACTTAGAGACCGCGACGCCATTTACAGCTTGTCTCTCATTCGCACGAAAGACGAGTTCGACCGGCGGTAGCTCTTTCGTATCGAGGAATTGCTGCAGATTGAAAGCGACCAAGTCGCCCGTTTTGTAGCTCTGATCATCAACCTCCCAATCCTCTTGGAGGGTGACGAACTGCCGGCCTTTGTACCGATCACCGAGCGAAGACCTTTTCGGCAATGGATAAGCGATCGCGCGCCCGCCTTCGAGGAGGTAATAGGTCCGCGTGAAGAACGTATCGGCTTCCAAAACACCATAGATCATGGTGCCGTCCTCGAGCTCTGACGACCAAGGCCATGCGGCGACGTCGCTTTTCTCACCGGAATAAAGTTCAGTCGCGTCGGCCAAATCCTGTCCGCGAGTCCAGATGCGGATCGACGAGGGGTACCCAGACTCGGTGAGTGTAGACCCGTTGCCGCCCCAATCGGTTCCGATCAAGACTGTATCCTGATCGATCCACGCGACCCCCTGTTTCGCCTCAAGCGTTTCAAATCCGCCTTCGACAAAGCTCTTGGTGTCCAGGTCAAACTCACGGTTGATCACTGCATCCTTGCCGCCATCCGACAAAGAAACGAAACAAAGCGTTTTCTCAGCGCCCTTGGGTTTGAAACAGTTTGCGCCTTTGAAGACCCAGTTCTTGTCTTCGTCAGCCGCCAATTGGTCGAAATCGAGGACGGTTTCCCACTCCGGCGCTTCGGTTTTGTAGCTGTCCAAGCTGGTGCGCCGCCATACGCCACGGACATTGGTTTCGTCCTGCCAGAAATTATAGACCATGCCATCGCGGACCCGCCCATAAGGGACGCGGTCTGTTGACGTGGCAAGATCGAGCGCTTTGGCGTAATTGTCCTCGTACACGGGATGCGACTTGATCGCGTCGAGCGAGCGGTCGTTCTGCGCGTTCACCCACGCCAACGCGGCCTCTCCTTCAACCTCTTCCATCCAAAGATATGGATCGCTTGCAGTGTCCATTTGTGTCGACTCCGTGGTCGCTTCTTCTGCCATATCCAGAACGGCCTCCGCTTCAGTCTCTTCAGGTATGTTGGGACCTTCATTCACAGTCGAGCACGCAGCAATCAGAAAGCTCGCAGCCGCCATGGTAAAGGCAAATCTCATCTTGATCCTCCGGGTTTCCCCGCAAGGATTAGCGCGCGTTTAGGAGAGAACAAGCTCGCTGTTCGAAGACTGCGTCATTTAGGCGGAAGTTTTGCCTGTCGACTGGCGAATGATGAGCTCAAAGTCGAAAACTTCTTCGACAGCATCATCGCCATCAGAGCTCATCAGGCGCTCTGCCGCACGGCGACCCATTTCGGCAACCGGCTGGCGAATGGTCGTTAAAGGCGGCCAAACCGCAGACGCGAGCCGCGTATCATCAAAGCCAGCAATTGAGATTTGCGTTGGGACTTGCAGGCCAGCTGCCATCACCGCCGTCATTGCACCAACTGCCATATCGTCATTTGCGGCAAAAATTGCGGTCGGCTTTGGATCCGCGGCAATCAGTATGCCTGCTGCCTCGAGGCCCGAGCGCAAGGAATAGTCACCCTCCGCGATAAGTTCAGGAGAGACTTTGAGGCCGGCCTCATTCATGGCGTCGAGATAGCCTTCATGACGTCCGGTAGAAGCATTGTGTCCA
>JBCBGJ010000023.1:0-13179 GCA_038526925.1 Pseudomonadota bacterium | reverse complement strand
GGTTTCTCTGGCGTGTGCGCAGCAAAAAGGCGGGCCAAAGCAAAAAATCGAGATTACACCGGTAGTGAGGATAAAAGATATATCATTTGTTATGCGCGCCGAAGAATGTGCGATAACGCAGCGGGGAGACTTAAATGTCGAAATCTTATCTCATGTTTGGTGCAGCGGCAGTTGCGGTAACGGCGTATAGTTCGCCAGCGTTTGCGCAAGAAGAAGGTGATGCTGAAGCGCGCCTGAACACCATCACGATTACAGCGCGTAAACAGGAGGAAAGTCTTCAGGACACGCCCATCGCGATCACTGCACTCGGCGCAGAGCAAATATCAGACGCCGGACTGGACAGTATCATCGATGTGGCAAAGGCAGCACCGGGCCTTTTCATCGAGTCCTACAATGACCGAAATGCTCGGGTTGCAACCTCCCCGCGGTTCCGAGGCATTGTGGTGGACAATGACAACCCACTGCTGAGGACCGCTGCGGTCTTCATGGATGGCGTTTACGTCGTCGGGGGAATCCAAAGCCTCAATCTGCAAGACGTTGAGCGCGTAGAGATTATTAAAGGGCCTCAATCGGCTCTGTTCGGCCGGAACACGTTTGCGGGTGCGATCAACTACATCTCTAAAGCGCCAACTGATGAGTGGCAGCTCGATATTTCAGCCCTCGCAGCTGAGCGAAGCCAATATGGGATTGGCGCGAGTCTTTCTGGACCGATAGCAGGCGACAAGTTGGGCGGCCGATTGAGCGTTTCGTATGACGAAAAAGAAGGTCACTACGACAATGTCGCGAACCCAGGGCAGTCCTTAGGCGACGAGTCAAACTTCACCATTAGCGGCGGCCTCGAATTCCGGCCAAATGATCGACTGACCTTTAAATACAATGCCGGTTACTACCGTACGGAGGATGGCGTTGCCGCTGTATCCCGTGTTGGAGGATTTGCCGAGCATAATTTCGGCGGGTTCACTCTTGCTGATGGCAGCACAACCGAAACTGCGTTTCAGGGCACCATCAGAACGCCGGATGCAAGTGAGATCGGGGCCAGTACGTCCGATGAGCAATATCAGCGAACCCTGGACGCTGCGTTCGGAGATCCGCGTGGCTTTACTTTCCTGGGCCTGGACTTCAACGATCTGCCTGACAATGGCGGCCTCGTCCAAGAGGGAACTCGGTTGAGTGCTGATCTCTCCTACGATTTCTCCAACGATATCACTTTGGATGTGTTGGCCGGATTCAATGAGAACGAGTACCTGTTCTACGCGGATTTCGACAGCACGCCTGGATTTGGGTTCAACACGACAGGTGCGGAAAAGCTGGAAGACTATAGCCTCGAAGCCCGCCTCTCTGGATCAGCGTTGGATGATCGTCTCGATTGGTCGTTTGGTGCAAACCTGGTTGATATTGAGCGGATCACGACCGGCGGCTTCTATGATGGAGTTTTGAACTTCTGGTTTGCTGGGGCATTTGGACCAGCGACCGTAACTGGCGCCGAGACCGTCGGTGTTTTCGGAACGTTGGACTACCAAATCAATGATCAATGGAGCGTTCGTCTCGAAGGTCGATATCAAGAAGACGAAATCGCGGATGATTCCGTAAATGCTGGTTTGCCAGCTGCGATCTCTCCGGCGACCTTTGATAAGTTCCTTCCGCGCGTCGTTGTTGACTACAAGCCGAACGAGAACACGCTTCTTTATGCGAATTATAGCGTCGGCAACTTGCCGGGCGGGTTTAACCCTGAGGTTGCCGAGCTCGATACGACACAACTCGCAGAGCTTGCGATCGATAATCCGGGGGTCGGAACAACGTTCGACGAGGAACAGCTCGAAGACTACGAAATCGGTTGGAAACAGTCACTCCTCGACAATACGTTGGCGTTCAACTTGGCTGGTTTTTATATGAAGCGGTCGGACCAGATTTTCTCTGGTTTTGGATTTATCGCTGAGACCGATCCAAACGCACCGAACCCAGTTCGTACTGTGGCCTTTACCGGTAACGGAGCCACTACCGATATCTATGGTATCGAGTTGGACGGAACTTGGGTTCCGACGGATGCGCTTACACTAACAGGCTCATTGTCTTGGATTGATGCTTCCATCCAATCTTTCCCGGAAGGCGCGGGTGCGGGCGATTTCTCTGATGTCTTCGGTCCAGACGCTGATTTTGTTGGGCAGCAGGCTGAGCGGTTCCCGGAATGGGCTGGATCTTTCAGCGCTCAATATGAGGATGATCTCCCTGCAGGTATGCTGGGTGAGAAAGACGCGAGTTGGTATGTTCGTTCAGATGTTTTCTACACGGGCGAGATTTTCGACAGCAACACCAACCTTGCAGTGTTGCCAGATGCAACGGACGTGAATCTTCGCACAGGCATTCGCAACGATAGCGCGCGGATCGAGTTGTTCGTCACCAACCTCTTCGACGAAGATACACCGCGCTCAGCGAACAATATCGCCGATACGTCTCTCGATGTGCGGTTTGGAAGCGGTTTGTTCGATTTCTCTCGTGAGAGTATTCACGTCGGTCTTCGAGACAAACGCCAAGTCGGCGTTCGTATTGAGAAATCCTTCTAAGCGAGATGAAGGATATGGTTTAAAATGGGCGGATCGTTTGGTCCGCCCATTTTGCAAGAAAGGATGCAGAGAATGACCCAGCGTATCGTCACCACTTGTGCTGCTCTCGCAATGATTGCGGGATGTGCATCGGCTCAAGAAACGCCATCAACACCCGGATGGTTGGACAAAGACTTTGCAGAACTTGTCGACTTGTTTGATGGGCACTGGGACAGCGATCGACACGTTTTTTTCGCTGAGGATGCCGGGATGGATATGAACAAAATTGCGCCGCGGCAGCATATTGCGATTACGCGCCTTGCGGAGACCGATGACGCCACGGGTGCCGTGGTGTTCAAAGCCGAACGAACGGTCGAGGGTGAAGCGCCCGGGGTGCTGCATCATGCGTTTTCGATCGATGCCGCGAACCAAGTCATCGTGCAAAATATGGCCGTGCCCAATGAAAGCGGCGCAAATGTTTCTCTAGACTGTCTCGTCGAATGGAAACGACACGGCGCGCAGTTCCAAGGCGTTGGCAAAGGGGAGGGTTGTGATGACCTGTTCCCGCGGCCCGATGCGGAAGGCGCGCTTTCAGTCACGATGAGCCTCTCGGAAGCAGACTATTGGGTCACAGCGCAGCGTGGAGATAGCTCTATAGAGGCGCGGCTTCGCAGGGCACGTCCGTTCGAGTGTTGGACAGCAATTCTGCGTGGCGCGAGCCATGGCGATTCAGGTGAGGGGATGCGAGATTGGGATTTTCGACGTGGTGTGAAGCTTCATGACCAGGGCGGGGAGGCAGAGTTAGTCACGGATGAGGAAACGCCCCGCCGCGTCAGACTGCGATTGCGCAATGTCGACTGGCCGTATGGCATCAATCGTCCTTCTCTGACGCTCTATATCATGGAAGGTGATAGCGATCGCGCGGTATCGTATGCATGGAATGAGGGCAATGCGGAGCGCATCGGCATCAATTTACGCTGGCTCCAGGCGAGCTGTACGCACACGCCAGAATAGGGTCAGACTGGTAGTTCAGTCGTATTCTTCAAGCATTCCATCGCGAAGGTGGCGCTCACGTCTGCGACCTCCATTTTGGCGATGAGGGCTTTGTAAACGCGGTCATAGTCTGCGACGGATCGAACGGCGACTTTGAGCAGATAGTCGACATCGCCCGCCATGCGGTAAAACTCTACCACTTCCGGAATACCCGCAACGGTCTTGGCGAATTTGGTCAACCAAGCTGAGGAATGATCGTTTGTTTTGATTGCGACAAAGACGGTCTGACCGAATCCGAGCTTTTCGGGATCACATATTGCTACTCGCGCTTGGATGATGCCGTCCTCTTCAAGGCGCCTGACACGACGCCAACAAGTATTGACTGAAACGTTCAACTGTTCCGCAATGGCCTCGAGCGAGGTTGTGGAATCACTCTGTAGGATTTTTAGGATCGCCCGATCGGTATCATCAATAATTTTAGCCATACCTCCACAATATCGAAAAATCATAACAAATTAAATAAGAATAGATTCAAATATTGCGATGAATTTCGTGTCGAGCGCGGATAAACTCCTCATATCAGGAGATCACGATGGCTTTTTCCGGCTCAGTACACGTAGAGTTTTGTGAGCAAAGACGACTGGAGTCGCTCGCAGGAATGATCGGGCGTACGCCTTTGCTCGCTATACATTTGCGCTTGAAAGGCGAACGCCGAGTGATCTTTGCAAAGGCGGAGCATTATAACCTCACAGGCTCGATCAAAGATCGAATGGCGCTCAATATTTTACGCAGCGCTTATCAATCGGGCGCGTTAAAGCCCGGCGATATTATCGCGGAAGCAACCAGTGGAAATGCTGGGATCGCCATCGCCTCACTTGGCCGAGCCCTCGGACACGAAGTGCGCATATACATGCCGGACTGGATGAGCGAGGAGCGCAAGTCACTGCTGAGGTCGCTCGGAGCAGATCTACATCTGATTTCTCGCGAGGACGGCGGCTTCCTTGGCGCTATTGCCGCAACGGAGGAGCTTGCTGCCACCCGCGATGATGTTTTCTTGCCCTGCCAGTTCGCCAATTGTGAAAACTGCAATGCGCATGAGACGACGACAGGTCCAGAGATCTTAAACCAGTTGGCCTCGATCAATCGTGCACCGGACGCTTTCGTGGCAGGTGTGGGAACTGGCGGTACCGTGATGGGTGTTGGACGTTCGCTCCGGCGGGCTGTGCCAAGTGTGAAGGTGCATCCCCTCGAGCCGGCAGAGTCACCAACGCTTTCTACCGGCTATAAAACTGGATCGCATCGTATACAGGGCGTTTCAGACGACTTCATCCCGTCCATTGTGAAACTGGACGAAATTGATTCCGTGATTTCCGTGAGTGATGGTGATGCCATCATCATGGCCCAGAACCTCGCTTCCAAGCTCGGTCTTGCAGTCGGCATATCCTCCGGTGCGAACCTTTTGGGCGCGCTGGCCGTTCAAGACCAGCTTGGAAGTGAGGCAACCGTCGCGACGATTTTCTGTGACGACAATAAGAAGTATTTGTCGACCGATCTTGCGCGGAACGAGCCGGTTAAGCCCGGATATGTTTCGCCAGATGTTGAACTCATCGGTTTTGAGAGCGTGCCGTTCTACGCCGCTGAACCTGCTGCTGCTTCGATGATGGCATAAGCGGCGCGTTCGCCAGACTCCATCGCACCCTCCATCCCGGTATGGAGGTATGAAGTATGTTCACCGGCAAAATGTAGCCGACCGGCGGGTTCGGTGATGCGTTCCGCCCATGGTTGTATTTGGCCCGGCGCCCAATGCATATAGGCGCCGCCACTTAAGGCTTGGTCCTCATCCCAACGAACAACGGCATGTGCTTTCGCTTTGATCCCGCGTGCCTCTTGAAGTGTCGTTTCTGCAAGCGACTTCCAGTCGTCGTCGGAGGTTGAGCGGCGCGTTCCGGAACCATTGACCCAACAGGTGAGGGAGACAGTTTCTCCCGCTGCATTCCGAACCGGGAAAACGCGCTCGATCGGTGTATCTGTCCACATCATGATCGGAAGGTCGTCGGTCGGGCCTTTTTCGAGCTCAAGGTGAACTTGCTGAATTTGCGTGTAAGGCATCGCCTCAATGATCGGTTGCAGGGCGGATGGCGCACCATCTACCTCAAGCGAGAGCTTGCGGAGGACCGGGAAAGGCAACGTGTTCACACAGAATGGCGCGCGATAGGTTTTGGTCTGGGTCGATACGGCGACGCCGTCTTGATTTGCTGAAATTGCAGAAACAGGTTCTCCCAACCGGATAGCACCATCGGCCAAACTCGCCGCCATCGCTTCGGGCAATCGCTGCGACCCGCCTTCAATCTCCTCTGATGGCCCAGATGACGTGTCGAGCGTGAAGAGCGTAAGCGTGCGCCATAGGTTGAGCATTGAATAGCTGCTCAGGTCGTTCGCGTTCAAAGCAATGTTGCATAGGTCTAGGGCAGTCTCTCCAAACCCCTTCGAAGCTAAATAGTCTTTCGCGCTGAGATCAAATTCTGTCCCGACTTCTCGCCAAGCATACTGATCAATGAGTGGGTTTTCCCGCACCGCCGCCATGAAAAGAGCGGTGTCGGGCGTGGCACGTTTAAATGCCTCTGGAAATGGATTACCAGGCGCGGAGGCCCATTCGCGAGCATCAAATGATCGACCGTTGAACACCATCGTCTTATCTCTCGATCCGCCGGGTGCCGGCGGTATGACGTTCAAACCAAGATCGAGCGCGGTGGAGCGGATGCGGGCATAAGACTGCCCGACTTGTTGGCCACCCGCCTCGGGTCGCCCGGGCACTTGATCAAGGGTGCGCATACGCCCGCCAACTTGAGAGTCTGCTTCAAGGACGAGGACTTTGAAGCCATCAGCTTCGAGCATTCGAGCGGCATGGAGACCGGCCAAGCCCGCGCCCAGGATAAGCACATCAGCATCTTGGGAAGGCCGCACGTTTGGCGCGCAACTTGCGACTAGAGAAAGCCCACTTGCGGCAACAAATGTACGTCTTGTCAGTTGCATAGTAGAATTTCCTCGACGGTCGCGTGAAAAGATATACCAATAGACAACAGGTGAAACGGTTCGCCAATAGCGAATTGATCGGTTGGAGGAATTAATGGAGCAGGACGGCGAGTTTAAACGAGGATGGCCTGTATTAGCAGCGGCCGCTGTTGGCGTAGGGCTCGGTCTATCTCCGCTGCCGTTTTATACGATCGGTGTCATGATCCCACCGCTTTTGGGTGAGTTTGGACCGATGGGATGGTCGGCGGGCGATATCTTGAATGCGCTGGCAATTTATACATTCGGCGCGTTCTTCGCATCTCCGTTCATTGGCGTATTGGCCGAGAAATTTGGGGCGCGGCGCGTCGCGCTCGTATCGATCGTGACCTTTGGCCTTGCCATGATGGCGCTCGCTTTGAACACAGGCTCGAAGACGCTGTACATCGCGCTCTGGTTGGTTCTGGCCTTTGCGGGGGCAGGCACGCTTCCAATTACGTTCACGCGGCCAGTCGCGAACTGGTTTAAGGACAATCGCGGCATCGCCTTAGGGATCGCGCTAATTGCAACAGGCGTGTTTGGGGCGCTCGCGAAGTTCGGATCCCAGTATATCGTTTCTAATGAGGCATTCCACTTTGTCGGCGGATCGGGTTGGCGTTCGGCCTATGTCTTGCTGGGTTTGCTTCCCATCGTGATTGCCTTGCCGCTCTCGTATTTGAGCTTGCGAGATGTGAGCGATGAGCCAGCGAGCGAAGCGAGCATTGTGAACCTCAAATATCCCATTCTGGGCGTGGCTTTGCTTGGCACTGTTGGCCTTGTCTGGATGGTGATCAGTCAAGTCATACCGTTGATGGAGCAGAATGGCTTGCGCCTCGAATATGCCATGGCATTCGCGTTTTGCGGGTTGGTCTTCATCCCCGTCCTGATGATGATGTTTTTGGATATCAAAAAGGCCCCACCCGCGGTTCAAGAGGGCCAAGCTGTGGAGCTTCCAGGCATGAGCTTGCCTGAAGCTCTCAAAGAATGGCGGTTTTGGTTACTCGCCATTTCATTCGTTCCAATCTCTTACGCGATTGGCGCGATTATTCCGAACATCGAACGCGTCTTGCGAGCCAATGAGTTTGGCATGGACGAAGCGGTTGGGCTGGCGACGCTCACTGGTCTAGCAGTGCTTGGCGGGCGGATCATCGGAGGCTACTTGATCGATCGCTTTTGGGCGCCCGGCGTGGCGTTTTTCTTCCTCGCATCGCCAGCCATCGCGCTATGGTTGTTGGGACAGCCGGGCGTGACACCGATGACGGCAACCATTGCGATCCTGATGATCGGCTTCGGCGCAGGTGTGGAGTACGATTTCATGGCTTATATGGTTTCGAAGTATTTTGGCATGAAGTCCTATTCGGCCATTTATGGCGCGATCTACGGTTTCTTCGCATTGGGGGCCGGCCTCGGACCGAGCATCATGACCGATATTGCGGATGGTCGCGGGATCCATTTCTTGGGGATCAATCTCGGAATCCTGCCGGGTCAGGATTGGAACTTCACGCTCACCAGCGCGGCCATCATACTGTTTGTCTCGACGATTCCGCTGCTATTCCTTGGGAAGTATCGTTACACGGACGGCCACTAGACAGCGCTCGATGCGTCCAGCTTGCTGAGCACCAAGTCGGCGGTGTCCTGGGGAAATGCGTCCATAAACCCATAGCCCCATTGCGGGCATTCGATGATCTCGCCATTGCGCATGAGTTTATCCGCGCGGCGGGTGCATTCGGTCAGATCATCGGTTGGGTTTAGGAGCGTGATGCGGTGCGGAAGCTTGCTCAGAGCGTTATCAAACGGTTTGCCCCACGCGAAGGCTGCGACGTGCCCCCACTCATAGGCTTCGCCGCCCATCATGTTCATAAAAATAGAGCGATCTAACATTTCGAGCGTTTGGCCCGGACCGCGGCGTTCCAGCACGCGCGCCCAGCTGATATTGAAGCGAGAATGCGCTTCGTCGAGTGGGATGGGCGTGAACATGTCTTTGAACATCTCGCGCTCTTGGTCGGTTAGGATCGCTGCAGAGATCATCGCGATGGCGTGGACATCTGCGCCGCGCTGCATGGCCATGTCGGCAGCCACCTTCGCGCCGGTGTGGTTTCCGAAGAGATCGACCGTATCATGGCCGAGCGCATCGACCACACACCACATTTCCGAGGCATACATTGGGATCGTTGTCGCATCTTCCGAGGGGGCTGCATCCGACATACCATAGCCTGGATAATCGGGCGCGAGAACAGTGCGGTCGCGGCTCGCCACACGCATAAATGTCTCGAACTCAAGGCCGCATTTCGGGCTCTGGTGAAGGCAGACCAATGGCGGCTTGCCCGCATCTGTCTGCGCCTCAGCGATCCGATAATGGATCTGTCCGAACTGCCCATCCGTGTAAGCGCGTCGCATCTTTATAGTCCTTCTGGCGCGACGGAGACGACCGCTTTGCCTTTGTTCTTGCCGTTCATCAGGCGCTCAAATAGAGCCGGTGCGTTTTCCAAGCCTTCGGCTCGGTCTTCTGCAAATTTCAGCTGTCCGCTTTTGATCCATGGCGCGGCTTCAGCGACATACTCATCCCAGCGCGGATAGAAATCATAGACGACGAGGCCATGCAGTTGCGCGCGCTTACCGATGATTAGGCCCGCATTGAGCGGATGTTGGCTTTGCGTCTCGGTGTGATAGGCATCAACCAGGCCGCAGAGGACGCCACGCGCGTAGGTTTGAGCGTGGGTCAGGGCGAGCATCGCCATGTCCGCGGAGACATTCTCGAAGAAGACCGATAAGCCGTCTGGGAGAGCCCCAGCGAGCCGATCGCGCCAACCCTCGGATTTGTAGTCGACGCAATCATCGAACTCGTAAGTATCTTTGACGAGCGAACACTTTTCAGGTCCGCCTGCGATGCCAACCACGCGTTTCGCGCCTTTGATCCGGGCAATTTGGCCGACGGTGCCGCCAACTGGACCGGCCGCGGCGTCGACCAGCACTGTGTCGCCTTCGCCAACCTTTGCAAGTTGAGTGATGCCGGCCCAAGCCGTGAGGCCGGGCATTCCGAGCACACCCGCATGCGCTGCGAGCGGCGCTATGGTTGGATCGATTTTGCGTACTTCGTTAGCCGGGAACGCCGCATATTCCTGCCAGCCGCCTTCCATCGCGTGGACCCAATCGCCTTCACCTAGCCCAGTCGCATTACTTTCAATTATTTGGCCAATCACCGCGCCAGGGATAGCGCCCTGCATTGGCGTTGGTGCAGGTTCGCCCATGTGACGGCCGCGGAGGCGAGAACCGACATATGGATCGAGCGATAGATGCACGACCCGAACGAGCACGCCATCTGCAGGGCAGGTAGGTCGATCAGCTTCGATTATGGCGAAGTCGTCGGCCGTCGGTTTGTGGTCGACCGTGTGTTTTAGGGTGCCGAGTTTCATATCTATCCTTCAACCATTTCAATCAGCGTTCCGTCAGGATCTTTTAGGACGCCGACGCGTTTGCCCTTGTATATTTCACCGTTCCTGATCGTTGGCTCAGTGAGCCAAGGGCCTGGCAGGCTTTCAAAGTCTGTGTGGAACATGGTTCCAATGGCGCAGCCTGGCACCAGCATGCCATCATGGCGCGGTCGCGAGATGGCTTCGTCGGGATACTGGTCGAGTTCCAGGAAGACATCCTTGTCGTGGATCAACGTGCAAATACGGTGCAGCTCATCCAGCGGCGTGCCGTAGGCCTTGGCGATCATGGTGTAGGGAATTTCCATTTCACGACCAAAAGACAGGCCGCACTTTTCCTTCATCCAGGCTGCGGCGCGGTCCATGTCCGAATTGCCCATCACTAGAATAAAAAGCTTGTCGATCAAGCTCCCGGCGCGGGGTAAATTGTATTCGGGAAGATCATCATTGATCTGGGTCAGGTAGACGATTTCTTCGTCTGGTCCTTTGACCTGCATTGGATGAATGGCGTCTAGGCCAGGAATTTTATTTGGTGGCCCGATAATCTCGAATGGGCTGTCCAACATCCGCGCATTCACGGCCATCACGTCTTGCACGCAAATTTCGATTGCGTTCCATCCATAAGAGCGAAGCGCTTTGAAGCCCTCCACGGGGGGCTGTTCAATGAAGCGAAGGTAGATCTCAGCTCCGGAGCTTGGTTGCAGCACGGCATAGGGTTGGCCTGCAGACTTCGGGGTTTGCCAGCTGTCGGCCAAGACGGCACCAATCGTACCCTCTTCAACCACGGTATAGTCGAAATACTCGCTATACAGGCCTTTGGTTCGATTGAGGTCGGAAACCGTCACCGTTGCAGCACGCAGTAGTTTCATAGAGACAAGCCCTTTGCAAAGCCCTCAAAAGGGCGTCATAGTAAAAGATATATCATTTGTTTTGGCGACGGCTAGGACTTGAAGGAGAAAAGATGATGAGCGCATACATGATTGTCTTCGCAAAGATCCACGATCGTGATCGATTTATCAATGAATACGGGATTCCAACTGCGAAACTGATTGGTGAATTTGGCGGAGAATATGTTCTGCGTGGGCCCGGGGTAGAAGCGCTCGAGGGCGGGCTTTTTGAAGGTACCAGCGCCGTCATCTCTAAATGGCCGAGCAAAGAGGCGATTAAATCCTTTTGGAACAGCGATGCCTATGAGAAGCTTAAGGCTGCGCGCCAACCTTTGGCTGATGCGCATGTTATGATCGTGGAGGGATGAAATGTCCAAATGGGCGATAATCGCAGGAAGCGCCGGTCTTCTGATTAGCTGTCAGGCGGTTCCAGCTGAAACCGCGCAGAAAGAGTTGTCGGTCGAAACCGGTGCGGCCGTTTCCTCAGCGCGGATTGGACCGTCCAAAACGAGCCTTGAGGGATCGACGATTATTGCCTTGGCGCACGACGCCGCGGGCGGTGACACATTTGTTGATCCAGGTTCGCTGTTTCTGTCAGGATACAACGTGATCTATGGTTCGGATGGCGGCGCCAGAACTTGGGACAAGTATGCCATGTGGCGGGTCTTTGCGGATGAAAAAGCCGATGCGCATGCTGCAAATGGCAAGGTCCGGATCGAGGCATGGCAGGGATCGAAACTAGCCATGTTGCTGAGCTTTGATGGCGAGGCGACGTATAATCAGTCTGGTCGTATGGAAGACCAATCTGCAAATGCCATGTGGAGCAATAATTTTGGCTTCGGTGCCATCCGCAACGCGCTTGATGAGGGATGGACCCAAGAGCGGCGCGCAGATCGTACGGTCGATGGCAAACCCGCTTATATGGTCCAACTCACCGATCCCTCCGGCGGTAAAACTCTGTTTGGGTTTGATCGCAGCACTCTAGAGATTTTGTATGTCGGCTTCGATACGCCGCGCGGTTGGCATGAGCGGCGTTACTCAGACTATTTCTCGAAACCCGGGACAGATTGGCAGCAAGCTGGACGCGTACGACTCTTCTATAATGGCGTCATGGCCAATGAAGCGGTTTGGACCGACTTTGAGATTGGCGATGAGCATTCCGATGAGACTTTTGTGATCTCTGAAACACTCACCAAGCCGAGCTTTGACTAAAAGGGTTTAACCGCGCCGAAGAAGGCGGTGGTCAGGATCAAGACCCAATACATGTAAGCGACATTGCGCCCAAGCTGGATCGATTTGTTCAGCTTCGCTTCAACCTCGACATTTGGTCCGGCAGCAAGAATGGGAAACATTTTTTGCCATTCGTGCATGATTAGCCGAAGGATGACCCCGATCACGAGTGCGAGGCCGTATGTCAGGATCTTCGCCGCAAACCACATCTGTCCTTCACCACCCGCAAACGGACCATTACCGGT
Source organism: Pseudomonadota bacterium (assembly GCA_038526925.1). Lineage (GTDB taxonomy): Bacteria > Pseudomonadota > Alphaproteobacteria > Caulobacterales > Hyphomonadaceae > Henriciella. Next base: position 808 of record JBCBGJ010000023.1, on the reverse strand, counting down.
GAGAGACATTAGAGACGTGATCAATAGCGTTGGGATCAGTAAATAGCGCGTCCAATCTTCGATATCAGAGAGTGGCTTGAACATCGGCGTGCCGCGCTTGGCAAACGCGCCCCATGTGAGGGCCATCCAGGCAGCCCAAGTCACCCACATCGCAACAAGCCAGCCGCCACCAAGCGGCTGAACGCCCCACAGATACCCCATATGCAATCCAAGTGGCAGCAGGCTGATAATCCCGGTCCGCGCCATGATATCGATCCGATAGGCGGTATCCATATGCCGCTGTCTTTCCTCGAGCGGCAAAGCCGGGTTCACGACTTTGTATGAGGTCTGGAAGACACCCCATTCGCCGCCCAGCCAATAGACCATTGCCACGATGTGAAGCCATCGCAGGATCGCCAATTCATTCGCTGCAAAAAACTCGCCCATGCTCGCCTCCCGTTCGAGTATGATTTAAATGATATATCATTTAAAATAAAGCGCGCGTCTAGTCCGGTAGAGGGGCATTGACCCGCGGCCAAATGTACAAATCGCCATCCGGATTACCGAAGAGCAACTCCCTGTCGAGGGAATAGCCACGCTCTAATTGCCCAATATGCGTTGGCGTAATTTCTGTGCGCGATTCGATCCGTCTCTGATCACCGCGTCTTCCAGTGATGATGCAGCGTTCAGGGTCGATCCAGCTCGTATACCCTGTCTCAATCGGCGCCCAGACTGTGTAGCAATCATCAGAAAGGGGTGCCGTCGTTTCGACGAGGCCTTCTGCGTACCCGTTGGGATCTTCCAGCAGGCTCGCGGCGCTCGCTTTGTC
>JBCBGJ010000022.1:0-13301 GCA_038526925.1 Pseudomonadota bacterium | reverse complement strand
CGGCGACGTCCAAATGCCGCTCACCAGGCTGCGGGTTCACGCGGTTCATCGTGTCATGCTTCCAAAGCCGGTGGATGCCCATCGACATGAAATCATTCATGACATCATATTTCGACGCCACGGACCGAAAGACGCCCTTTACGCGGTCGACTTTCTCGTCGTGCGTGACGTCCTCAAACCCAAAAGAAACAGTATCTTGATCGCTCATAATGCCCATCTAAGCCGAGAAGCGTTAAAGGGCTATGGGCGTGTGTGTCGCGGATTTGTAAAAACCGCGCCCTATTTCGCCCGCATTTGGTGTGTTTCTTTGGATGCATGGGAGCGAGGACGCAGGTTACAGGTCTATTTAAGGCCGTGAATAAGGATGCCAGGCATTGGCAGATCCTGGCGCTCTCTGGCCTATTTTCGATCTCTCTCAGCACCAGCGATTTCGGCGCGCAGCCGCTCGCTTTGCTGGCCGCGATCACCGGCGCGATGTTTGCGCAAGCCGCTGGAACGATTTGGGTTAATGCCCGCAAAGAGACTCGCCGCGCTGGGTCAGGTTCTTATTGGCGGGGGTCGAGTTTGGTGGCGGGCTTTGTCGGTTGGTTTGCAGGCTTTCAATGGAAGTCCGCGCTGATCACCTCGCTGTCACTCTCCATTCTCCTTCGCGCCAATTCGATTTGGTTCTGGCTGGCAGCTGGTTTTATCGGCGTGTCGGCCAAGTTTCTCATTCGCTATCGCGGGAAACATCTCTTCAATCCCGCCTGTATCGGGATTGTTGTCGTCAGCTTGCTCGGTGGCAGCGCGGCTTGGGTGTCACCTGGCCAATGGGGGCAGGCCCCGATTTTCGCCGCCTTTGCGATTGGGTTTGCAGCGCTCGTACTGTCCAGCGCCAAGCGGCTCGATATCGCGCTCGGCTTTTTGGTGGGTTTTGCGGCCATGCTGTTTGGCCGGGCGCTCTATCTCGGTGATCCGATGGCGATCCCGATCCACCAATTACAATCCGGCGCGTTGCTCGTCTTTGCCTTCTTCATGATCACTGATCCACGCTCGACGCCGGATTCTCGGATCGCCCGCCTGATCTTTGCCTTTGCTGTGGCGGCGTTCGCGGCTTGGCTCAGCTGGGAATATCACATTCGCGGCGCCATGCTCTACGCACTCGCAAGCCTCGCACTTCTTTCGCCCATTCTTGATCGTCTGCTGCCTGCACGCCGGTTTGAATGGATATCCACAAAGGGACCTCAAAATGAAGCTCACACACCTCGCGGGGGCCTGCGCCCTCGGCCTCACATCGTTCGCGCTTAGCGCGCCGACGGCAGCCGCCTTTTGCGGGTTCTATGTCGCGAAAGCGGACACGGATTTGTTTAATGACGCCTCCAAAGTCGTGCTCGTTCGCGATGATGAGCGCACCGTGATCACGATGGCGTCTGATTATCGCGGCGACGCGAGCGAGTTTGCGATGGTGGTCCCGGTCGTCGACGTGCCAGAGCGTGAGCAGATCAATGTCGCCAATCCCGGCCTGGTCGATCATTTGGACGAATACACCGCACCGCGTCTGGTCGAGTATTACGATGAGAACCCCTGCATGCTCGAGCGCCGGCGCAACAGTATCACCGTAACTGGGGCTCCGGTCCCTGAAATGGCTATGGAGTCGGCGCCGATGGAAGCCGAAGACCTCGGCGTCACAATCGAGGCTGAATATGAGGTCGGCGAGTATGATATCCTGATCCTCTCAGCTGAGGAGAGCGACGGCCTTATCACCTGGCTCAACCAAGAGAATTACCGCATACCAGATGGCGCCGAAGAGGTGGTTGGTGCCTATCTCAAGCGCGGGATGAAGTTCTTTGTCGCGAAAGTGAACCTGGAGCGCCATAGCGGCTCATCCGTACTGCGCCCCATCCAAGTGGCCCATGAAGATGAGAACTTTATGCTTCCCATTCGCCTTGGAACCGTAAATGCAGAGGGCAAACAAGAGCTGTTCGTGTTTGCCATCACGCGTGAGGGACGGGTCGAAACGACCAATTACAAGACCGTCAAACTGCCTTCCGACATGGATGTTCCGATCTTTGTGAAAGACGAGTTTGGCGAGTTCTACAAAGCTATGTTTGAGCATCAGACCGAGAAAGAAAACGGCAAAGCCGTCTTTATGGAATATGCCTGGGATATGTCATGGTGCGACCCCTGCGCGGCGAATCCGCTCTCAGCCTCTGAATTACAAGAGCTTGGTGTGATGTGGCTCGATGAAGGCCCCGGGGATGGTATCCGCCCGATGCCAATGCCTCGCCCCGGCTTTGGCGGCCCGCAGCCGGTTGATGCATTCGTGACGCGCTTGCATGTTCGCTATGACGGTCAAACCTTCCCAGAAGACCTGAACTTCCAAGTCACCGGTGACCGCGAAAATTATCAAGGCCGCTATGTCCTGCGCCATCCTTGGCGCGGCGATTACGGACAGTGTGAGGCCGCTGGACAGTATGCAGAGACGCTTGTTGAGCGTTGGGATACGGAAGCTGACAGCCTTGCCAAACTCACCGGGTGGGAACTTGATGAGATCAAACAGAAAATGGCGGATGGCGGCTTCTCTGCAGCAGCAGTGGGCGTGACTGAGCCAAAACCGAAGCGCAAATGGTGGCAGCGTCTTTGGGGAAACTAGGGCCGTATTGTTCGATAATAATTCGAAAAAAACGCGGTGTTTTCCTAGAAAAGTAGCTCTTTCGTAAGTCCTTTATTGTAAACAAGTTTTCAAAGGGGACGTTAGATTGTTGACACGCCGCGCACTTTTGTTTGGAGCGCCGCGCTCGAATTCGGGCGAGGAGGTTCTTGATTTGCGTTATTCAGAAGATGGCGCGGCGGCGGTCGAGTATGGTTTGATCGCAGGCCTGATTGGCGTCGTTCTTGTTGGCGCGGTGAACCGTGTTGGGCGTCGACAGCGGCGAAACATGAATTGTGTGAAGCGAGCGATGAAGGGCCGGAAAGCCTCGCGGTTCTGTAAGCGCCGGGGCGCTTAATTCTGGCATTTTCCGCAATAGAAGCTTGAGCGCCCGGATTGAACGATCCGCTTAATCGGTGCGCCGCAGGTCAAACAGGGCTGCTTTTCGCGATCATAGACGTAAAACTGCTTTTGGAAGTATCCAAGTTCGCCGCTCGCACTGGCAAAGTCTGAGATGGAAGAGCCGCCTGCGGCGATGGCTTCGGCAATCACCTCATTGATCGCGACGGCGAGGCGTTCATTCCGCTTACCGGCAACGGTCGCGGCTTTGCGCCTCGGGCTGATGCCGGACCGAAACAGGGCCTCACAGACATAAATGTTCCCCAGGCCGGCGATGATCGCCTGATCGAGCAAGGCAGCTTTAATTGGCGCGGCCTTGCCCCGCAGCACCTCATCTAGATAAGCGGCATTGAAATGGTTCGAGAGCGGCTCTGGCCCGAGGTCTTTAATCCTCGGATAATTGGCGAGATCGTCGGTCGGCCAGAGTTCCATAAATCCGAACCGGCGAGGGTCATTATAAGTGACCGTGGTGCCGCTCTGCATGTGAAACACGACATGGTCGTGCGCAGGATTGGTGCCTGGGTCGTGGTGGAATTCCGCCGTGCTTTGGTCGTTCACGGTGTAGCGGCCTGACATGCCGAGATGCATGATCAGCGCTTCGCCCGTTGAGAGTTCTGTCACCAGAAACTTCGCGCGGCGGCCCATGCGGGTAATCGTTGCGCCCTCAACTCGGGTTTTAAAGCCTTCCGGAAACGGGAACCGCAGATTTGGACGGTTCACGTCCAAACGTTCGATGATCTTCCCCTCCATTGCGGGAGAGAGACCACGCCTTACGGTTTCGACTTCGGGTAATTCAGGCATGCCGAGGAGTTAGGCGCCTTTCGGTAGAGGGGCAAGCAGGCTTGGTGACAGCGAGTGTCGCCAAGCCGTCAAATGCCTAGACCGTCACGACGACTTTGCCGAGGGCCTTGCGGTCGATCAGGTATTGGATCGCCTCGCCGCCGCGCTCGAGCGGGAAAGTCTCGGAAACATGCGGTTTGATCTTACCCTCTTGGTACATGGCAAACATTTCAGCCAAGTTTTGCTGATTGGCCGCTGGATCGCGCGCGACAGCTGCGCCCCAGAACACGCCGCGAATGTCGCAAGACTTTAGCAAAGTAAGGTTGAGCGGGATTTTCGGAATGCCAGCCGGGAAGCCGATCACGAGGTAGCGACCTTCCCAATTCATCGCGCGGACCGATGGCTCAGCATAGTTGCCGCCAACCGCGTCATAGATGATGTCGACGCCGCCGCCGCTAGCTTCTTTGATTTGGTTTGAGAACTCTTTCTGCTGGCCGCGATCAAGCTCGCCCTTTTCATAAACGAGGCCTTTGTCAGCGCCTTTCGAGAGACAGAAATCGACTTTTTCCTGAGTAGAGCAGGCTGCGATCACTTCGAGGCCCATGGCTTTGCCGAGCTCAACGGCTGCGATCCCGACACCGCCGGCCGCACCGAGGACAAGAAGTTTCTCGCCTGGCTTTGGATCGGCGCGATCCTTTAACGCATAATAAGACGTGCCATAGGTCATGACGAAGGCCGCGGCCTCATCAAACGGGACGGTGTCTGGGATCGGAATGCAGCGTCCGGCCTCAAGCGTCATTTCTTCGCGCATGCCGCCCCAACCGCACGATCCGATCACGCGCTGTCCGACTTGAAGGTGAGAGACGCCCTCTCCGACTGCAGACACGACGCCAGAAACCTCGCCACCAGGGCTGAACGGGCGTTCGGGCTTAAACTGATAGAGATCTTGGATAATCAGCGTATCTGGGAAGTTCACGCCGATGGCTTTAACCTGGATCACCACCTCGCCTTTGCCTGGGGTTGGGCTTTCAATCTCTTCCAGAACCAAAGTATCTGTGCCGCCTGGGGCTTTCGAGAGCAGGGCTTTCATCTTGGGTTTCCTCATCTCTTTCGTTGACGTCAGCTTCGTAGCCATGGCAACCGGCGCTGTGAAGGTCTGACGTAGCGGAGATGTGCGCTTGGCGAAAATCGTGATTTTCTGGATCCTGCTGGGCGGCTTGGGCTTTGCGTTCGCATTGGCGGTGCAAATGCGGGTGATGATCGCCCTGGTTCTGCGGCGTGCTCTCAAAGCGTGGCGCCCGGAATTTGAGGATCGGATCAAAGCCAATGCGGCGGTTATTGCCGCGGCTGGCGAGCAGCCAATTCCGGACGATATGGCGGCTGAAATGATGACAGCCGTTGAGCATTTACGGGTGACTTATCCCAATCCATTGTCGCACCTGCGTACAGCGCGCCGCTATAGTGTTGTAACACCTGTCTTGCTGCTGGCTGTCCTGGCCATGGGCAGAACCATTTTAGGGGTGATCTAATGAAGGGCTATTTTGCAATCGGGGCTGAGGGCATCTCAAAGCCAATGAATTTGGGCGCCTTGATGCGGACGGCCAACGCATTTGGCGCAAGTTTCGTTTTTTCTGTTGAAGCCGCAGATCGAACCAAGATTACCAATCTCGCGGATACATCTCGGACGTTTAAAAATGTGCCGTACTATGCCTGGGACTCGATGGAAGAGATGGTGTTTCCAAAAGGCTGTCAGCTGGTCGGAATTGAACTGACCGATGACGCTGTTGAGTTGCCAGAGTTCAAGCATCCTCGCATGGCGGCTTATGTGCTTGGTCCGGAGCGCGGCAATCTCTCCGATGAGATGGTTGCGCGGTGCGATCACATCGTGAAGATCCCAACCAAGTTCTGTATCAATGTCAGTCTGGCCGGTGCGCTCGTCATGTATGACCGTGTTCGCAGCATGGGGGCCTGGCGCGACCGCCCGATCATGCCGGGCGGCCCGAAGGCTTAGAAATGCGGGTTAAATGCCGCTTTGAACCGTGCTGAGCAAACGCCCGAAATCACCGCTCTTGGCTTGGTGCTGAAGCTCTCCCAAGAGACGTGTCTTCGTCTCAGCTGGAAGTTTGTTGATCGCCGTCAGAACATCTGACCCTAGGCCGCAGAAATTCATCGTCATCGCAGCACGCTTCTGCTCCGCTTCAGAGCGGCCCTGCAGCTGCATCAGACGCGAGACTTGAGGGTTGGCCATCATCTTCATCATCGTGTTCTGAAGCGCCATTTGATCACTAGCAGTTAGGCGCCCATACTTCTGAGGGTTGTCGCGGCCACTCTCGATGGCTTCCAAAGTAACGACGTTAAACCGCAGCACCCAGTCATACCCTTCCGTGCCATAGCCGAAGAGGCCGGACATCTCGTTAGCGATCTCTTCTGGTTCCATGTCGGCGAAGCGAACATAGCTTGCGGGGCGGCAATATTTCGGCGCCTTGCTCGAGAGCGTGGACAAGCCGTGCTGAGACATTTTCAAGATCTTTTCGAAATGCTTCACATCGGCGCTGATTAGATGTTTCACATCATCCTCAACGGCGGTGCTGTAGGTTTCGAGGATCAGGGCGGCAAGTTCATCATTGCTCGCGCCGTCTGCAATTGCGGCATCTGCGCGTTCTTGTAGCCGATTAGCGACCTGCGGTTTCACGCGGTGAAGCGCTGTGAGGTATTCATGCGTCTCTGGATCATCGAGCGATTGGGTTAGGAGGGTATCAGGAAGCCCGTTGCTCACAATTTTGGTCGCGTTCCCGCTCGGCCACATCACGATGGCGGTAAACAGGCCAATCGCGAGCAACGCGACCAGGACAGCAAATAAGTTGCCAGATGAATTCGAAGAACTGTACCGCGCCATGTAATCCCCGCTCTTTTTACAGGGCTACAGGATCGCAGGTTTGTTTTTAGATCGCGTTATCGAACTTGGCCAAATTCTTAATGTCTGGCCAAGTTTAGCTTCAGATTTGTCTTAGCCTGAAAAGAGCGGAGTGCTTGGCGCGAAGGCGACCAGAAAAAGGGTCAATGCGGTAACGCCTGTGAACAGGAGGGTCAGGCTGCGGGAAAAGATGTGATTGTTGCTCATCGTCTTGCTTTCGTCTTCTGGCGAACTCGCCGTTATTTTTCGTTAACGGGCAAATGGGGACGAACGTCCTTGATGAACACTGTGTATACCGAATAGGGGCTATGCGTGTTTCGAATAGGGCGATTTGTGGGCTGGCGCCGACTAACGGATCAAGCCTGCGTCTTTAGCTTTCCCGCGATAGCTGCGCGAGACCGGGACTTCAGTACCAGAAGGCAAGACCAGTAGACTCCGGCCATCCACGCGCTTTTCATCCGTGACGCCAGATTTTGCCACCCACCAAGAGCGATGAACTTGCAGGCCATCGGCGCCATTGAGTTCTCGCACGGCATCGGCAAGCCGCATCAGGATCATTTCTTCGCCTAGGCTGGTATGGACCCGCAGATAGTGATCTTCAGATGAAATGGCGTGCAGTTCGGCGGTGTGGAACTTTACGGGAAGGCGCTCCAGAAAGCTGGCGACCGGATTGTCATCTGTTTCTGGGCTCTCCGCCTTCGAGATCATTGAATCTCGCACATAAGCCCCGGTGGTGACGATTAAGGAGATCACCAACACATAGGCATATTGGATGACATATCTGGACGGCGACCAGGGGTCGACGCTGAAGAATAACATGAGCGTCAGGGTCACCGGGACAGAGATTAGCGCCGCCGCGATACCGATCTTGAAAATCGCCGGTACGTCTTCGAACCGAGGGCCCCAAACCAGGGGGCCGATAAGGACTGATGTTCCCGCGCCAACAGCCATTGTTGACGTCCAGAAGATGAATCCCTGATAGAAAGGCAGCCGACCCGTATTGTAGACGCCCAGCCAGGCAAAAATCAGCCCAAGCCCAATAACGATGGCGCAAAACCGGCCGATGTCACTCGCGATACGCAAACTGCAGAGCCCCTTTATTCACGTTTCGCGAACGACAATGGCTGCATTTCGCGAAGGATTCCAGTCCTCAGACGTAGAACGCGATGCGGCACGTCTCAATCCCTGACATGTCTCCTCTCACAGCAGGCAAACCTGCTCAAACCTATTCAAACCGGAGACACACTATGACTCGCACCGCTTCTTTCGCCGCTCTGCTCGCTGCCAGCTTGATGGCGACCCCAATCGCGCTCGCCTCAGACCTGACTGTGAATGTCGAGAGCATTGCGAAGGCACAAGGCACGATCGTGCTCGGCCTGTTTGATGAGGCGTCCTACGATGGCGACGGCGCCGTTAACGGGGCGAACCTGAAAGTCGAAGGCAATGACGTTACAGTTACCTTTGAAGGCCTGGAGCCGGGCGAGTATGCCGTGAAACTCTATCACGACGTCAATGATGATGGCGAAATGAACACCAATCCGTTCGGGATGCCGACAGAACCATTTGCCTTTTCAAATGACGCGAAAGGGCGGTTTGGTCCGGCCAAATGGGATGCGGCAAAGCTTTCCGTCAGCACTGATGGAACAGTCCACACAATCAAGCTGAACTAATCGTACACGCCAAGCCGGAGGATAAGAGAATGAACCTGTCACGTCGTCACTTTATGGAAGCGGGTCTCGGTGCTGGAATTGCCGGGGCGGTTGGCACAAGCTTTGGCCTCAGCGCCTCAGCCGAAGGCAATAAAGTGCCGGCTTGGCATCTCGGATATCAAAACGCCCCGGTTAACGGATTTGAGCCGGCTGAAATGAAACTGGTCTTCGGGAAAGCCCCGTCTGATTTGAAAGGAAGCCTCTATCGAAACGGCCCTGCGCAGCTCAGCTATGGCGATCAGTATGCGAGCCATTGGTTTGACGGTGACGGACTGATCCACCGGATCGCGATTGAGGATGGGCAAGCAGTGCACCAAGCGCGCTTTGTCGAGACTCGCAAACGTCAAGAAGAGCAAGCGGCGCAAACCTTCCTGGCACCCGGTTTCGGAACGATTGGCGATGAAAGCTATTCGGTCCAAAGTGCTGACGATACCAATGCCGCAAACACCTCAGTGTTAGTCGTCAATGGTGAGCTCCTGGCGCTCTGGGAGGCTGGTTCAGCTTTCTCAATGGATGCTGAAACGCTTGAAACAAAAGGCCTGAAAACCTGGCGCGATGATTTACAAGGCATGCCTTTCTTGGCCCACCCCAAAGTCGAGCCAGATGGCCGTGTCTGGAACCTCGCCGTCGGCGGGTCTCGGGTCGGCATCTATCAGATCGGCGCAAATGGCGCGCTTGAAGACTTCGGCATGGTGGATATTGGCCGCGCCGCTTACATCCACGATTGGACGATGACCGCGCGCCACCTGATCATTTTGGTGCAGCCTTGGGTCAATGAGACCTTTATTCCGCCTGTCGTCGCTGGTTTTGAATGGCAACCGCAGCACGGGCTGCAAATGCTCATCGTCGATAAAGACGACTTTACCAACCAACGCTGGGTCCAAGCACCGCCGCGCATGTTCTATCATACTGGCTCGGCCTGGGAGGAAAGCGACGGAACCATCAAGTTCGATGCTGCCTTCTACAAAGAGCCTGTGCTCGGCGTGGATGGTGGAGCCGCTGAAATTCGCGGCGAATGGGGCGGTGACCATTCGATCGAGGAAGGCATACTCACGTTGGTTGAGATCCCTCCGCAGGGTGATGCGAGATTGATCGAGACGAGTGTCATCGGTGAGTTCCCGCAGGTTGATCCGCGCTTCCGCGGTCAGCACCGAAACCTGGTTGCGCTCGCAAGTGGCGCGTCTGCGACCCGTCCCGGCAGCACCGCACTGGCCGTGCACAATTGGACGAGCGGCGAAAGCCAGTCCTTCATGTTCGGCGAAAACCGCATGGTCGAAGAGTTCTTGTTTGTGCCCAAAGCAGGCGGTCAAACCGATCTCGACTCTTGGCTGGTCGGTCCGGTCTTGAATATCAAATCAGGCGTCCGTGAGATCTGCGTCTTTGATGCTGCGAATGTCAGCGATGGCCCAGTTTGCATCTGGCAGGCGGACTATGCCTGGCCGCTCGGTTTTCACGGAACTTGGGCGTGAGGAGAGGAATAATGACTATAAAAACAGCGTTTCCTCCGACAATCTCTCCTCGCGTCCTTGTCAGCGCTACGCCTTGGTGGGCGTGGCAGCTCGGAATTGCGTTCGCGATCTATCTTGTCGTGAGCTATTTCATCCTCGCCGGTCAACCGGGCGTCGAGCCTTACTTCCGGATTGATTTTTCGCCGCTTCTCGAGGCGCAGCTACAGATTAAAATCCACGTCGCTGGCGCTTTGAGTGCGTTCTTTATCGGACTTGTTTTATTGGCGGCACCGAAAGGGTTTCGCTTCCATAAGACACTCGGTTGGACCTGGATCGCCGCGATGGCGGTGACCGCCGTCTCATCTTTTTTCATCACGGGCATATTTCAAAACGCCTACAGCCCCATCCATGCGCTATCGGCTTGGACGCTGATCGGGCTCCCCTTTGGAGTCGCTGCCATTCGGCGCCGGGATGTTAAAAAGCACCGGCAAACCATGACCGGTATGTTCCTCGGCGGGATGGCGATTGCGGGGCTATTCACCTTTCTTCCCGGCAGACTGATGTGGTCTCTTTTTGTGGGAGCATGAAGGCCCAGACGAGGTTTAAATACTCTCAGTCCGGGCCCCGGCCTCATGCGTTAGGCTAAACTGCGCCCTCTGGTTTCGGGGATTGTCGTCAGGATCGCAAGGAAGCTGAACAAGCTTGCTCCAGCAATCCAGTACCCTGGCGCGATCGGATCGCCCGTCGATGTCAGCAGCCAGGCTGCGATCAGGGGGGTCGTGCCGCCAAATAGCGCCATCGCCGTGTTATGAGCGATCGCAACAACCGTGCAGCGCGTTTCGGATGGCACGAGTTCGGCGCACGCCGCCGTCGCCCCCGCCGAGAAACAGGCGATTCCGAGGGCGAACCCAAGTTCACCGATCAAAACAGTCACGGCCGAGGTCGAATGGATGAGCGAGAAGAGCGGAATACCCCCAAAGGCGAGAATACCGCTGCCGATCAAGAGCAGAGGCCTACGACCAATCGTGTCAGAGAGTATGGACGCGAGAGGCAACAAAGCCACAAGCGCCAGCATTGCCGCTAGATTGAGCTCAAATGCTTGGACGGCAGAGAAGCCATCAATCTCTCGGATATAGGTCACGGCGTAGACGAATATTCCGTAGAAGCCGACGCCTAAAGTGATCTTCATCGCCGTCACTTTAAAAATAAGCCGCCAATGCTGAGCAAAGGCCGTTTTGACCGGATTGCGCAAGATTTCCTTTTTGGGTTCAGCCGCCAGTGCACGGCGGAATAATATACCGGCGAGGGCGACGACAAATCCTAACAGGAATGGCACGCGCCACCCCCAGCTTGAAATCTGGGCATCGTCTAAGAAATAGGTGAAAATCGCGCCGACGGCAGATCCTAAAAGAACACCCGTCGTCGCGCCGACCTTGCTCCAGCTTCCGATAAAGGCGCGTCGGTTCTCGGGGGCCTGTTCAACCAGGAAGACGATCGAGCTGGTATATTCGCCGCCGACCGAAAGCCCTTGGACCATCCTCAGAAGGACCAGCAAAATCGGCGCCGCGACGCCGATTGCTTCATAGGTTGGAAGCAGGCCAATCGCGATTGTTGGTATGGCCATCGCCGCCATCGATAGAAGCAACGCCTTCGCCCGGCCCAATTTGTCTCCAATATAGCCGAACACAATGGCGCCCATAGGCCGTACGATAAACCCGGCAGCGAATGCTCCAAAGGCCGCTACAAGCGATAGTGCAGGATTGTCGGATGGAAAGAAAAGCGGACCAATGACGGCTGCGAAATATCCGTAAACCGCGAAATCGTACCACTCGGCGACATTGCCGATAAATCCAGCCAGAATCGTTCTCAGCTGGGATTGCTTGGGGGGAGTAGACATTGGGAACCCTCATATCAATGTTGGTCCCCGAACGCTCGATCTATGATCAAACCCTCAAGCGCAGGTTAAAAAGCTTGATTGATATCAGTCGATTACAGCTATCCGGCCCCATTTGCTGTTTTCCTTGCTCGAAGATCGTTTTGCTCATGCATTTTTGGCGCCGCTGTTTTAGTGCGGCAACCGACGCCTTGTTCGCGCCTTGAGAATCAGAATTCTGTTACATTCCTGTCGTGCTTCCTGCATATGGAGACAGGATCAGTTCTTATGAGGAGATGGGTATGAAGCAGGTATTTTTGGCGGGCGCTGCTTTGCTGGCTTTAACAGGATGTACAACGCAAAGCGGGGGCATCAGTTTATTCACACCAGCGCCGCAAAACGTCGAAGATGCTTTAGATACCTACTATGATACGATCCCAGACAGTGCGCTGCCGAAAGCCCCGGCTGGCATGTCCCTCCCTGCCTCAGATGCTGTTCTTACAAAGATCCTGCTCGCATCATGCTTAGACGAAGAAAAAGGCCCCTCGGCCGCCTTGATGAGCTTACCCGCCGAAGAGGCTGATCTGTTCCTTATGGTGGGCGACAATGTCTATGGCGACCGTGATGGCCGCGGCTATGTCAACAACCAGCCGCTGCTCGATGAAGTGCAGGAATCCTTTGCCGACCTCGCCGCGCGCGAGGACTTTCAAAAGGTCCGCGCGAGTGTGCCGATGATGGTGGCTTGGGATGATCATGACTATGGCGCCAATGATGCGGGAAGTGAATTCCCATTCCGCCGAATGGCCGAACGCATTCATGAAGTCTTTTGGGGACTTGAGAATGAAGATGTCGGCCAGTGGCCTGGAACCTATTATGCGCGTTCATTCGGACCGGAAGGCCAGCGTACGCAAGTGATCATGCTCGACACGCGCTTCTTCCGTACCGGCTTGACCCCAACGGATGACTGGGGCGCGAAAGGGAAAGAACGATACCTACCTGCACCGGACGGTAGCATGCAGGATATGCTCGGCGCTGCTCAGTGGACCTGGCTCGAAAACCAATTGCAACAGCCGGCCGACATTCGCCTGATTGCGTCGTCTATCCAAATCATGCCGACCGCGCATGGATGGGAGGCGTGGTCGACCATGCCAGACGAACGCCAGCGTTTGTTTGACCTGATCGATAAGACGGATGCGACCGGCGTCGTCTTCCTCTCTGGGGATCGACACACGGCCTTCATCTATGAGGAAGACGGCATTCTGCCTTATGAGGCGAATGAGTTGACCTCTTCCTCCTTGAATGTGGCATTCGCGACGGAGTCCGAAGAGATGGACGCGCGCCAAGTCGGGGCAGGCTATGCGCCGGAAAACTATGGATCTGTTGAAATCGATTGGGACGCGAAAGCCCTCACGCTCAAGGTGAAGGATAATACGGGCGCGACTGTTCGTGAAAACGCGATCAGCTTCGAAGATATTGGTGTAAAATAAGTCACCAACACTCGTTATGCGGGTATACAGGGTGGCCTGCCCCGACTTGGCGCGCGTCCATC
>JBCBGJ010000021.1:0-13514 GCA_038526925.1 Pseudomonadota bacterium | reverse complement strand
CATCGCCTGTCAGGTCGACTTTTAGAGACTCAAATAGTTCTGCTAGCTCTCCAAGTTCGGAGAACCGTTCCATTTCTCGAATGCTCACCTGTTGTGCCGAAATTGCAGACTCCAATGTAAGTTGGATTGCTTGGAGCATGAATGGTGCCAGCCCAACCAATGCTTGCTGAATTTCGACCTTGGGCAGTAAAATTGGTGTCGATTGGCTGCAAAACTCGCAGGGCACCAAATCATCCACAAGAAAAATCGGTGGTAACACGGTGGTAACACGGCTCCCATCGAAGCAATCGTCAGAAACGGTAGCCGTATAAATTACTGATTTAATTGAGAAAAATGGTGGTCGATACTAGGTTCGAACTAGTGACCCCTGCAATGTCAATGCAGTGCTCTACCACTGAGCTAATCGACCATCCGTTTTGAAGGAGGCGTCATCCCCTTTTGGGCGCGCCAAGTCAAGCCTGAACTGCAACCAATATCAGGCAGCCATGACCCGTTCGACTTCGTCGACCAATTCTCGCAAATGGAACGGCTTAGACAGAACTTTTGCCCCAGCTGGGGTTGGCGAGCTTCCAGACAGTGCGACAGCGGCAAACCCGGTGATGAAGACTATTTTCATCGCGGGATCTAACTCTGCGCCGCGGCGTGCCAGTTCGATTCCATCAATACCCGGCATGACGATGTCGGTGAGGAGCAAATCAAAGACTTCGCGCTCAAGCGCTTCAAGCGCGCCCTCGCCGTCTTCATAGTCTTGAACATCATGCCCGGCGCGTCGCAAGGATGCGCTCAAAAAGGTGCGCATCGCATCATCGTCTTCTGCCAGCAAGATTTTACTCATCTGAGTCCGTCCCTGATCATTCGGCACCTGATTGCCCGATACACTGTAAATGCTGGGTGAATATGACGATAAATCGCAAATAAAAAGTGAGCGCGCGTGAGATTTACAATCAGTTTGGTGTCATCAACACCTTTTTTTGCCTTGACCTAAGGCGCAGAACATCGACCTTTCATGGAATGCAAACTGCTGTCGATAGATCCCAAAACCCTCTAGAGACCTCGCCTGCGGCCTTCATTCTTGAGCGCGGCGAAGCGGTTATTGCACCCGTTATTTTTGCCTCCCCGCACAGCGGCAGCATCTATCCCCGGCAGATGACGGACTTATTATCAGTCCCGGTACGAGACCTTGAACGCACTGAGGATGCTTTTGTCGACGAACTCTATGCCACAGCGCCGCAACAAGGCTCGATCTTGCTGCACGCAACATTCGCACGCGCTTTCGTAGATCTTAATCGAGATGCGCGAGAGCTTGACGCTAGCATGTTTTCCGATGGCGTTCCGCGCGTGGCTGGCATGCCAAGCGCGCGTGTGAAAGCAGGGCTTGGATGTTTGCCGCGGGTCGGCGCCAGCGGCCGAGATATTTATACGCGGCAGATTTCTCGCGCTGACGGTCAATACAGATTGGAGACGGTGCATGATCGCTATCACGCCGCACTCCAATCAGAGATTGATACGCTTAAGCAAGACTGGGCAGATGTGTTTGTAATTGATTGCCATTCCATGCCATCGCGCCAACCCGGACGGTCTAACCTTCCCGATATCGTCTTAGGCGATCGCTTTGGGTCGAGTTGCTCCGCGAAGCTCACGTCTAAAGTGGAACGCTTCTTTCGCGGAGAAGGCTTCAGCGTTACTCGGAACGCGCCCTATGCGGGCGGATATACGACCCGCCGCTATGGCCGTCCTCGCCGCGGCGTGCACGTCCTTCAAATAGAACTCAACCGAGCGCTCTATATGAATGAAGCTGATGTTGAGAAGTCTAAGCAATTCCACCATCTGCAGGAAAAGATCACGCGTCTGATCGCAGATATCATTGAATTGGCCGTCGCCGAGAATACCGGATAAAAAAAGAGCCGCGCTAAAGAGCGCGGCTGTATCAGGTAAGGGAGGAAACGCCAGAAGGCGTTAGCACCGCAGTGCTGATCTCTATGTATTGTGCGGCGCACAAAAAACAACCCCAACTGCGCTGCACTGCCGCATAACTCCTTTGCGTTGACGTATACGTAAGCGTAAGTATGTTCGCCAAAACATCTAGATCTCTGAATTCCCGACAGAATTCCCGGTTCGGCACGTAAATTGCTGTTGAGATGGCAAGTATCCATTTCGGGACTCTTACTAGGGGCTCCAATCAGCCGGGAGAACGGTATGACGGACAATACGGATCTAAATGTTGGCAAGCGTCTGCGACGACGCCGCCGCCTATTGGGGATGACCCAACAGGACCTGGCCAGCATGGTTGGCGTTCGGTTCCAACAGATTCAGAAATATGAGTGCGGGGCGAACCGCGTAACGGCATCCAGGCTTTACGACCTTTCGCGCGCGCTGAACGTATCAGTTCAGTATTTCTTTGATGGCTTAGAAAGCGACGCCCTTATGGGAACGGCGGCAAATGATGCCGAGCGTCTTGATGCTGACATTCTCAGCCAGAAAGAAACGCTTGAACTCGTTCGCGCCTATTATCGTTTGGGCGAACGCCCGCGCAGACGGTTGCTTGAGCTCGCAAAAGCCCTCGAAATCGAAGCGTCAGACAGCGGCGCTGCTTGACCAAAGCATGCGCACGCGGTTAACCGCGGCGCATGACGCTCACACTTGATTTTGACGCCATTAGCGTCGCGCACGCTATGGCAGACGCTGCGAGAGCGGCAATCGAGCCGCATTTTCGCGCGCTCGAAATCATCGAAAACAAAAAAGATGGTGCTGACTTTGATCCCGTCACGGTGGCCGATCGCGCCGCCGAAAAAGCCATGCGCGAAGTTCTCAAAACCCTGCGCCCTGATGACGCGATTCATGGCGAAGAGTTTGGCAAACAAGACGGCTCCACAGGGTGGACCTGGGTGCTTGATCCGATTGACGGGACACGCGCCTTTGTCGCCGGTTTACCGGTCTGGACGACGCTGATTGGCTTAGTGGACGATATGGGTGACGCAATTGTTGGCGTGATCGATCAACCGGTCCTGGATGAGCGATATTATGGATCACCCGCAGGGTCATTTTTAAGAACTGCTAAGGGCGATACGAGAATTGAAGTCTCCAAATGCGACGATCTACGCGAAGCAGTGATTGCGACGACAGATCCGTTTATTATGACCCCGCCCGAACAAGGCGCGTGGACGCATCTGCGCCATACCGCTCGAATTATAAGGTACGGCCTTGATGCTTACGCCTATGCCCGTCTCGCGGCGGGTACGGTCGACTTGGTCGCCGAAGCTGGCCTCGCGCCCTATGATGCAGCGGCGTTGATCCCGGTTGTTCGCGGCGCCGGCGGCTTGGCCTGTGACTGGCGCGGAAACCCGGCCAAACCAGGGGGGCAACTTGTCTGTGCCTCCAATAAAGGCGTCCTTGACCAAGCCTTGATTTCGCTGCGCCGGTCGGCAAACTAAACCCACGCGAGAACTAGCCAGAACGCGTCAAAGCGCGCTAGACGAATGACATGGCTCAAGATGTTGAACTCGTCGAGAAACGCACGCCAACCAAGCGTGCACCAGGCAAGTGGCGACTCAGCTCGATTATTGATGGTCGCGCCCTGCGTGTGAAGCTGACCGCCGCTGCGCTCAGCCATGAAGGCGATGACAAAGCGGCCCGAAAAGAAGCCCTGGATATTTTGCATGGTGCGCTCTTTCGAGGCCGCCTGATCGCGCAGGAGCGCCTTCAGCAAGGTGCCGATGGTCTGGATACGGCGCGTTTGTTAGCGGCGGTCCAAGATGAAGTGCTTCATGCCTTGTTTGACTTCATCACGACACATGTTTTCCGCGCGCGAAACCCCACTGAAGGCGAGCGCATGGCCGTATTTGCCACCGGCGGCTATGGCCGATCGGTATTGGCGCCTTCATCAGATATCGACCTCTTATTCATCCGCGCTTACAAAGCGAGCCCGCATGCCGAGAGTGTGATTGAGTATATGCTCTACGCCCTGTGGGATATGGGGCTAAAAGTGGGTCACGCGTTCCGTACCCCGCAAGAATGCGTGCGCCTCGCCAAAGAAGATGTCACCATCAAAACCAGCCTGCTCGACGCCCGCTACCTGTTTGGCGACAAAGACCTTGCAGATGAAACGCGCGATCTCTTCATCCGCCAAGCCGTCATTGGAGAAGACGCGCAGTTCATCGCAGACAAGCTCGAAGAACGCGACAATCGTCACGCCCGCCAGGGCAATGCGCGATATCTGGTCGAGCCAAATGTGAAAGAAAGCAAAGGCGGTTTGCGCGATCTGCAAACGCTCTACTGGATCGTGAAACACATGCACCCCGACGATACGAGTTCGCTCGAGGATGTTATGAAGACCAAGGTTTTCACCCAGCACGAATACCATCTGTTCATGCGCGCCGGCCGCTTCCTATGGACGGTGCGCTGCCACCTGCATTACATTACAGGGCGTCCAGAAGAGCGCCTGAGCTTCGATCTTCAGCCGGAGATCGCGGCCCGCATGGGATATCAAGACCGGGGCGAGCAGCTCGGGGTTGAGCGGTTCATGAAACGCTATTTCCTGGCCGCGAAAGACGTTGGGGGCCTCACCCGTATTTTGGCGGCGAAACTCGAGGCGCAACAAAAGGCCAAGCCAGAAGGCTGGCGCCGGTTCTTGTCGCGCGGCGGCCAAGCCAAAGCGCTTGCCGATGAGCGGTTCGAATTGGTTGGAAATCGCGTCAATTTCGCCGATACCGATGTCGTCCTCAAAGACCCGAAAGTGTTGTTGAAGCTGTTTCAAATCGCCGACAAAAGCGCGCTCGACGTTCACCCGGATGCTCTGACTTTCGCCACGCGCAACACAAAGATCATTAATGCAAAAAACCGGTCTCAACCGGATATGGTCGAAGTGTTTCTGGAGATACTGCTAGAGAGTGACAATCTCGGTCTGACGCTCAATCGGTTAAACGAAGCCGGCGTTCTTGGACGTTTTCTTCCGGAGTTTGGCGGGATCGTCGCGCAGACTCAGTTCAACATGTACCATCATTACACGGTCGATGAGCACACGATCCGTGCGATGGAATACATCTCCAATATGGACAAAGGCGAAGACGGGTTCGGCTTGGCCAAACAGCTGTACGGCAAGATCGAAAACCGCCGCGCGCTGTATCTCGCAATGCTTTTGCATGACACCGGAAAAGGTCTCGGTGACCAGCAAATTGAGGGCATGAAGACCGCTAGGCGCGCCTGCCGACGTCTTGGATTAGACAAAGCCGAGATCGAGCTGGTGGCATGGTTGGTCGGCAATCATCTTGAGATGAGTGAAACCGCCCAGAAACGCGATATTGCCGACCCCAGAACGATTGTGACCTTCGCCGAGAAGGTCATGGATCTCGAGCATTTGCGATTGCTCTATATCCTGACCGTGGCGGATATTCGGGCCGTTGGACCAAATGTCTGGAACACGTGGAAAGGGCAGCTCCTCGGCGATCTTTATCACAATACCGAGGCTGCATTGCGCGGAGGTCGGACCGACGAGTCCACGGTCACGGCAGAACTTAAAGCGCGCGCCGAAGCCAATCGTGAACTCGTGAACGATCAGATCGGTACGCTCCCGCAGGTCATGCTCGAAATGGATGAGGCCTATTGGACCGGGTTTGATGCTGAGGTTTTGGTCGAACACGCGAAAAAGCTCTCCTTGCCGGACGAGGTCATCGTCAGTGCATCGTCAGGAACCGATGACCGCACAGGTCTGTTCATCTCAGCGCCTGATCGCGTTGGGCTGTTCGCCCGATTAACGCAAGCGATTGGCGGCCTTGGGGCCCACACAGTCGCGGCACAAGTCTTTACCGGCCCATCAGGACGCATCATTGACGTCTTCGTGCTCGAAGATGGCGAGGGAAGCCCGTTCGCAAAAGGGGACCGAAACCGACTAGACCGACTGGAAAAAAGCATCCTAGCGGCGATAGATCCAAACACGCAGCTTCCAGCGCCAAGCCTGCGCCAAAACCAGCGCAAAGCCGCCTTCATCGTGCAACCGCGGGTCACAATCTCCGAAGATGCATCTCAGGCTTATACGGTCATTGACGTCTCTGGGCGCGACAGCCCGGGGCTTCTCAGTGATGTCAGTCAAGTCCTCGCCGATGCCGGGGTCTCAATCGTGTCAGCGCATGTCGGATCATATGGAGAGCGCGTATTCGATGCCTTCTATGTGATATTACCAGATGGGTTCGACGAGGCCATGAAATCGTCATTGCGTGACCAACTCCTCGCCGCGCTTGGCCGCGAGGAACCAGATGGACCGAGCACGCCAGCCCGCAAACTGAAACGCGCCAGCGCTGCCGATAGTTTCTAATACAGGCATGTCTGCATGAGCCTTCTGCGCAATACGCTCACTCAATCTTCGCTCACGCTTGGCAGCCGGATCCTTGGCTTTTTGCGGGACATTTTGATCGCAGCGAAAGTCGGTGCAGGCCCGATTGGCGACGCGTTCGTCACCGCGCTGATGTTCCCAAACCTGTTTCGGCGTATTTTTGCTGAAGGCGCTTTTGCTCAGGCCTTTGTCCCCGCCTATGCCAGGACCCTCGAAGCGGAAGGACCAGAAGCCGCCCAAGAGATTGCAAAACAGACCATGCGCGGCCTGTTTGCTGCCACCGCAGCCCTGGTCATCGCGGCGCAGTTTGCCATGCCGTGGATTATGAAGGTCATCCATGGCGGCTATGAGGAAAGCAGTGAGAGCTTTCAACTCGCCATTCTCCTGACCCAAATCACTATGCCGTACCTCGCCTGTATGGCGCTCGCGGCATTGCTGTCCGGCGTTCTGAATTCAGCTGGGCGATTTGTGCTCTCGGCCGGTGCGCCAACGCTGTTGAACATCTTCTTGATCACAGCGGCTCTGCTTGGAGACGATCAACGCCACACTGCCTTTCTGGCGTCCATCGCCGTATCGCTTGCGGGGGTCGCTCAGGCAGCCCTACTCTGGTGGGGCGTCCGCCGTCAAAAAGTGTCACTTTCGCTCGGGTGGCCGACGCTGACACCCGCCGTAAAAAAAGTGATCGCGCTCGCCATTCCGGGCACCATTGCGGCCAGTGGGACGCAGATCAACATCCTCGTCAGCCAAGCGCTGGCCAGCTTTGAAACCGGCGCCAAATCTTGGCTGTTCTATGCAGATCGTTTGTATCAGCTCCCGCTTGGAATTGTCGGCGTTGCCGTCGGCGTCGCTATCCTGCCGCGTCTTGCCCGCGCGGCTCGGTCTGACGATAGCAAATCGGCGAATACGCTGATGGATGACGGGATCGGCCTGGCCATGGCGCTGACGCTTCCCGCTGCAATCGCGCTCATGGTGGCGCCCGCCTATCTGATCGAAGGCCTCTATGCACGCGGCGCTTTTCTAATCTCGGATGCCCGGCAAGCAGGGTTAGCGCTCATCCATTACGGGTGGGGCGTTCCGGCGTTTGTCCTAATTAAAGTACTCGCACCCGGCTTTTTCGCCCGCGAGGATACCAAAACACCGATGCGGTTTGTGCTGTTTACGGTGGCGCTCAACACGGTTCTGGGCGCCGGTCTTTTCCTATGGTTCCGCGCGCAAGGCTGGCCCGGCTTCCCAGGTCTCGCGATCGCCACAAGTGTTGCCGCCTGGCTCAACGCGGCGCTGCTCTTCTTCGGGCTTCAGACGCGGGGTTGGTACAAACCAGGCGCCCGCCTGATCTCGCGGCTGGTGTCTGTGACGTTGGCCAGCCTCTCTATGGGCGCGGCTTTGCTGTTCCTGCTTGGCCACCGCGATACGCTTCAAACCTGGGTCACATATGGCAAGTTCTCTGAGGTTTTGGCGTTCATTACAATTGGCGCAGCCGTTTACGGGATTGCGGCGATCGTCTTTGGAGCGATTAGACCGAGCGATCTGAAAGCCATGCTCCGCCGCAAAGCTGCATAAATTCCCCACTAGCCACGCAGCCAAAATCCGCTAAACCCCGCTGCCATGACTGAGCAAGTATCCTATTCTGGCCCGCAGCGGATTTTCTCCGGCATTCAGCCGACCGGAAATCTACATCTTGGAAATTATCTTGGCGCTTTGAAAAAGTTCGCCGACCTCCAGGATGCAGGTTGGGAAGGCATTTATTGCGTGGTCGACTTGCACGCGATCACCATGCCCCACGCAGAGGGCGCCTTAGCCGATCAGACACGGCAAATCGCGGCCGCGATGATGGCGGCTGGCCTCGACCCGGACACATCGACGATCTTTGTGCAGTCTTCGGTGCGGGCGCATACGGAGCTGACCTGGATTTTTAATTGCGTGGCCCGCATGGGCTGGCTCGAAAAGATGACGCAGTTCAAGGACAAGTCCGGCAAGGATTCAGAGCGCGCAAGCGTCGGCCTGTTCGACTATCCCGTGCTGCAAGCGGCCGATATTCTCGTCTATAAGGCCACGCATGTCCCTGTCGGCGAAGATCAGAAGCAGCACCTAGAGCTCAGCCGCAACATCGCGGCGCGGTTCAATCAGCAATATAACGTTCCTGGCTTCTTCCCGCTTCCAGAGGGATTGATTGAAGGCCCGGGCGCGCGGATTATGAGCCTGAAAGACGGGACGAAAAAGATGTCCAAGTCGGACCCGGCAGAGACGTCTCGGATCAATTTGATCGACGAT
Organism: Pseudomonadota bacterium; assembly: GCA_038526925.1. Taxonomy (GTDB): domain Bacteria; phylum Pseudomonadota; class Alphaproteobacteria; order Caulobacterales; family Hyphomonadaceae; genus Henriciella. Next base: position 4,918 of record JBCBGJ010000021.1, on the reverse strand, counting down.
ACCGATACGATCGCGAAGAAGATCAAAAAGGCGAAAACCGACACGCTTGGCGATATGCCCGAAACCATGGAAGAGATGGCCCCGCGCCCTGAAGTGGCAAACCTGGTCGGCATTTACGCGGCCCTTGCCGGGATGAGTGACGAGCAAGTTCTCGCTGAGTATGGCGGCAAAGGCTTTGGCACGTTCAAACCCGCGCTCGCGGATCTCGCCGTGGAAAAACTCTCGCCAATCACCCGGAAGATGCGAGAATATCTCGACGATCCAGCCGAAATTGATGCGGCCCTCGCGAAAGGCCAAGAAAAGGCTGATGCCGTGGCTGCGCCGATCATCGAAGAGGTGCGACGCGTTGTGGGCTTCTGGCAAGTCTAATCTCGCCCTATATCGGTTCCGATCAAAAAAGGATTTTGCGATGTCTAAATGGCTTTTGAGCGCGGCTGCCTTTGGCCTGGTCGCGGCGTGTTCTCCGGCGGATGCCCCAACCCCGCCTGCAAGCGAAACAGGCCCGGTTTTATCTTATAGCGGCGCCTTCGTTATGGAACCGATCGCTGGGCGGGACATGACAATGGGCGGCGTCACGGTCAGTGTTGAAGGCGGTGATGTGACCTTGACCAGCGCGTCCTCTCCGAACTTTGGGACGATTGAGCTTCACACTATGGCGATGGTGGATGACCGGATGCAAATGCGCCAGGTCGAAAACTTCGAGATCACTGAGGGTGAAGCGCTTGAACTGAAGCGCGGCGGCAATCACTTGATGATGTTCGACATTGGCGAAGGCGTCACAGGCGGTGAAACGATTGATATCACGCTCAATTTTGAGACGGATGGCGAGCCGATGACTTTGGTGGTCGAAGCCGACGTCCGCGCGGTAGGTGAGTAAGATGAGCGAGCTCTCTCAATCCCAGCAAGACAAATTGGACGCCGCAGCATTTCGCCGTTTGCTGTCACATCTCGACAATCGCAAGGATGTTCAGAACATAGACCTGATGATCCTCGCAGATTTCTGCCGTAACTGTCTCGGCGATTGGTATCGCGAAGCGGCGGAGGCAGACGGGTTAGAGATGTCCAAAGATGACGCTCGCGCCCGGGTCTATGGCATGCCGTATTCGGAGTGGAAGGCAAACCATCAAACGGAAGCGACGCCGGAACAAATGGCTGCGTTCAATGCCCGAAAGCCATCATAGAGTTCGGTCCAGATAAGCGGACGCACCACAGAGCGATCTCTGCGGTGCGTTTTGGTCTCGCAGGTTCTTATTCGATTTCCGGGTAGAACGTATCGGTCCAGTTTGCATTTGAGCAAACCTCGTCAGGCGCTAACTGAGGTTCCTTTGAATTGGAGCTGTATTCATCCGGATAGTGAACGCTGATGACCACAGGCACATAGCCGATCTCATAGCCTTCCGGCGGCGTGATCACTTGCGCCGGATCAATTTTGGCCAAGTTAAAGTCTTCACCATCCGGTCGCTCCGCCCCGCGATAATTGATGAATTTAGGATCCTTCGGGTTTGGTTCGGACGTCTGATTGACCAGCTGATGCAGGCTCTCAATGTGCGTTTGCAGCGTCCGTAAATAGGGTTCCGTATAAGTCTCCGGATGGTTCTGCGCCGCTGAAAGCACCGCAGGTTGCTCAATAAACTTGAACCAAACATAGGTCACGGTTGCCCCGCTTTGCAGCACGGTTTCATACCTCGTTTTGCCGGTCACATCCCAATTGGCGAAATCCGGATGCGACGTGTCTCGCTCGTTGTAATTCAAGAATTGATAGGACTTTTTGGGGGCCCGAATTGTCGTATCCGGCGCTGCAACAATCTCGGTTTGATATGAATTGGGATGCGTTGCGTAACTGTCCGTCTCTTCTGGACCAAACTCATATTTGTTTGGCGACTTCTGAACATAGGCATAGCCATTCGATGCCTGCATCAGCGGAAATTGCTCTTTGTTGGTGAAATCCCAATCCACGAAGCCCAAGTGGCCATCATATCCAATTTCAAAAAATGGTTCGACATAATAGCGATATTCTTCATCGCCGACTTGTTCGTAGATTTTGATGTTTTGATGAGAGGACTTGTAGAGCTTATTGAACTCTAAATTCGTTGACTGGATCAAAGGCTGCTCGAGCGTGCCGCTGGTCAGCAGCCGAGAGTATTCTTCCATTGCAGCTTGCGAGACATTTTGCGGATGAGCCAAGATGTATTCGCGTTCTTTTTCGATCGGAAAGCTCGGCATCGGAGCGTAAAATATATCGTCGGCCACTTTCAAAACACCGGCTTGATACGACTCATTCGCTGTGATCGCATCAGCACTCGATCCCTTTATCGCCATGGTCCCAAAGTCCGTTCCGTATCGGTCCAGCAGGCTTTGGAATTCGCCATTCTCGATTTTCTCAGGATCGACCCAATTGAAGTGTTCGGGAATGTAAGTGTTGATGGGCCCCTGATAGGAATCCGTCTCTACAAAACTCATCCAAAACTTGAAATCTTGAGGGTGTTCGAGATTCAAATAGGTCCATCCGAAGCCAGACCAGATCCCGTTCTCGTCTGCGTGTGGGTTCTGGTTCATATCAAAAGCGATATTGCTTCCTGGCACGGTAAGAATCTGATTTGAGACTTGGGTCATGTTCAGCCATCTGTCGCCGAGGACAACGCCATAAAGCCCGCCTCCGACGGCGACATCATTGCAAATATGATAAGGATCGCCGATCGCAGCCAAGTGTAGGGACGGATAATATGTTGCGCCCGCGGCTTGCGGGTTCACCCACAATCCTCCCTCAATTGAATTGGTGCCGAACCCGTTCAGCCAGGAAGAGAAGATCCCGAACTGTTCTCTAACCCCAAGGCCATGCTTATTGGCGCGATAGACCCGGTTAAAGATGAACTTGCCGGCTCCTGGAGAATCCGTCTGCACATGCTCAAGCCCCTCAGGTCCGCCGAGATAGCGCACGCCTTCAGTACCTTCGAATTGCTGGAATGCCAGCGGCGGAGATGGCACGAAGGATGGGGTTGGTGTTCCATACCATTCGTCTAGCGCCATCGCTCCGGCAGTATCGGTGATAAACACGTCCACGTCGGTTTGAACCTCTCCCCCAGCGCCGGTGCAAGTCAGCTCAAATCGAATGGATCCTGTCTCAGTCGGGGTCACCCGTTCTGTTCCTGAAGCGGGTTTTTCACCGGTCCAGCCGCCTGTCGCGAGGCAAGCATCCGCCTCGGTGGACGTCCAGCTTATATCGAAGCCTTCAGTAATATCGGCGTCTTCAGCCGACGCGCTAAGACTTAGCGTCGGCGCTGGAGGTGGCGGCGGCGGTGGCGGCGGGCTTGGAGGTGGAGTTGCAGGAGGGTTTTGACCGCTCGGAGGAACAATCGGCTCACTCGCTCCGCCACTTCCTCCACCGCCACAAGCAGACAAGCTCAATACAAACGCTGTCCCTAGGAGCGATGCTCCCAAGCGCGCATTTTTTATGGTGTTCATTAATAACGAATTCCCGATTCAGTTCGATTACAAATTGAATTTGAATAGCGAGATCGTTTTTTGTTATGTCGCGTTTTTGTAACGCGTATTGGGCTTACACCTATGCCAGTTTACAGAATATTGAAAGATCCGTCGTCATTTTGCAGGACGCCGCGAGTCTTTCAGGCAAAGAACGCACGATCTACCAATGCACGAAAGCTCGGACAGGCGCGCCGCAACAAGCACGCAAACGCCCGCCATACCCGTTTGTCCTGACACTTTTCGTCACCAGAACGCCTTAAATAACGCGCTTGTCATCCCTATCTATGCGAAATCGCGATAGGGACTATTCGCGAAACAGGGAAAGACGCCGCCGATGATCGGGGCTATGACCCACCCAACGATAGAACTGGACCGGGTGCCTCATGCGAGGGTCTGTGAAGGGGATAAGGAGGACCTATAATGGCCAACACAACTGCAAGCCGCGCGCTTACGCTAAGCCCTGAACAAGGCCTTAGCCGATACCTCTCAGAAATCCGTAAATTCCCAATGCTGGCGAAAGACGAAGAGTTCATGCTCGCCAAACGTTGGCAAGAAAGTGAAGATACAGAAGCCGCCGAAAAGATGGTGACCTCGCATCTGCGCCTCGTAGCGAAGATCGCGATGGGCTATCGCGGCTATGGCTTGCCAATGGCCGAGGTCATCTCGGAAGGCAATGTCGGGCTGATGCAATCGGTCAAGAAATTCGATCCAGATAAGGGCTTCCGCCTCGCCACATATGCGATGTGGTGGATCCGCGCGAGCATCCAGGAATACATCCTGCGCAGCTGGAGCCTGGTCAAACTCGGCACCACCGCCGCGCAGAAGAAACTCTTCTTCAACCTGCGCCGCATGAAAGGCGAGATTGATGCGCTTGATAATGCGCAACTGAAGCCGGATCAGGTCAAACACATCGCGGATAAGCTGAACGTCTCGGAAAAAGACGTCATCTCCATGAACGGCCGCATGAGCGGTTCGGACGCGTCCCTAAACGCCCCGATGGGCGCTGAAGGCGACATGGAGTGGATGGATTGGCTCGAAGATGATGAGCCAAACCAGGCTGACGAGTTTGCCCGCACGCAAGAGTTTGATGCCCGTATGGAACTGCTCCAATCGGCGATGGCAGACCTGTCAGAGCGCGAGCAACACATTCTGCAAGAGCGCCGCCTGACCGACGAACCAAAGACACTCGAAGAGCTGTCTGAAGTTTACAATGTCAGCCGCGAACGCATCCGCCAGATTGAAGTGCGGGCCTTTGAAAAGATCCAAAAAGCCATGCAGAGAATGGCCAAAGACCAAGGCCTACCCATGGGCGTTTAGGTTTTGGACGAACGAAACCTCATTCAAATCACCGAAAGGGGCGATCCACGGGTCGCCCCTTTTGTCAGTGTACGAGAGCGCGACCTTACGGGCGGCGCCGATGGTCGCTTCATCGTCG
>JBCBGJ010000020.1:0-14228 GCA_038526925.1 Pseudomonadota bacterium | reverse complement strand
CGCGAGCCTTTAGGTCTGGGCCAATCGCGGCACAAATCGCCAGATCTGCCTCGCTCAATTCACTCGGTTCCGCCGTGCCGCCCACGGCTAAGTTTGATCGCGCATGCCCTTTCAAGGGCACCCGATTAAAGCCGCCAACGGCCTCACCATCGATCAAAATGATTCGTTTATCTCCGTCCGCGACCGCTGGAAGGAAAGCTTGCACGATCAACGGCTCTCGTGTGCGTCCAAGGAGGAGTTCGATAAGGGCGCCAAAATTGCTGTCGTCAGGTTTCACCCGGAACACATCGCCGCCGCCAAATCCGTAGAGCGGTTTCACGATCACATCTTTGTGGTCATCGCGGAACGCAGCGATTTCAGCGGTGTCGCGCGAGATCAGCGTTGGCGGCATGAACTCTGGGATCAGCAAAGGATAGAGTTTTTCAGGGCCAGACCGAACATGCGTCGGATCGTTCATGACCAGCGTATCAGGCGCGAGCAGCTCTAAGAGGTGGCACGCGGTGATATAGGCCATGTCGAATGGCGGATCTTGCCGCATCAAAACGACATCAACATCTTCTCTCAAGTCTAGCGTGATGCGGTCTTTAAACAGAGCTGGGGTTCCTGGCACACGTTGAACCGTCATCGGCCTCGCATATGCGGTTACACGTCCTTCGCGGTAGGATAAATTCTCTGGTTGGTACTCAAACAGCTCTGCACCGATTTTTTGTGCGGCTTCCGCAAGCGCGAACGTGGTGTTCGATTCAACGGCGGCAGTTTCGAGCGGGTCAGTCTGTATCGCAACGCGCAGGCTCATGATGGCTCCTCAATCTCGGCGTCGCCTATATGAGGATAAAGTTAGCGATTGCAAAGAAATAGAATGCGAAAGCCCGTGCTTAGCTGCCCGGACCGCCGAGCAGTTCACCATTGTCGAAGTCAGCAGGTGCCCCTGGCGTATAGGGCACAATTTCTCCGCGTTCGTTACGCAGTCTGACATAGGAGACCACCTGATTAACGCCGCCCACGACGCTGGCTTCCTCGGCAGCTTTTTCAAGCTCTTCCGCAGACCGGGCGACGCCGAGCAAGTAGACTGTTCCGCCATAGGTTTCGACATTGAAATTGCTCGCTTGCACAGTGGACGAACCCAACAAACGGGCGCGGACGCGCGTCGAGATCAGCTCATCAGAAGCGTTGGCGAAGAACCCACCTGGCGATTCAATTTTTACTTCGTTGGCAACATCATCAGCGCGTTTCACAGACCAGGCGATGCTCTCTGCTTTCAGTCGCAGCTCTGGCGTTTGAACGCGTCCAGAAAGAAGCACAAGCCCTGCGGCGACCTCAACATCAACTTCGCCCATACCGCCATGCGCAATCAGGCGCGATTTGATCTCGTTCGAGATTGCCGCGTCGTCCAGCGCTTCTCCGAAGGACCGCTCTTGGGTGGCGGTGACCGCTGTTGCGCCGGCGGCGCCAATAATGGCGGTCGCGCAACCGCTAAGGCTCGGAAGCAGAGCGAGAAGGCCGAGGCTGGCAAGCATACGGGACATGTTCAGAACTCCTTCAACAGCGCCGCGTTCGAATCATTGCGGTGGCTTATGGGAGGGATTGGGCGATAATGCGGCACCGATCAAGGGCGCCAGAAGTCACGATAATGTTTCGGAAATGAACGTGGCGTGATTGCAACGAGGTCGTATCGCCAATCCAAATCCTGCGCGCGCGTATGCTGAGCCGCCCAAACCTCGGCTGCCATTGCGATTCTTCGCCAGTTCTTCGGTGTCACCGCCATTTGCGCCTGCGATAAGTGAGAGCGTTGCTTCACTTCCACAAAGGCTAAAACTGACCCGCGTCGCATGATTAAATCCACTTCACCTAAGTGGCACTTGAACCGAGTTTCCAGGAGCTTGTAGCCCTTAAGCTGTAGCCAGATTGCGGCGTAGCGCTCGGCGCGGCGTCCTCTTCGTTCTGCTCCCCGGCGATCCCGGTTAGCCATCCTTCAAGGCGAGTGCCCGTTGATAGACTTGCCGTTTGGGTAAATCGAAAAGGTCCGCGATTTCGGCAGCCGCCTGTTTCACCGACTGGGTTTCCAGCGCGTGTTTCAGCGCGGTGTCGACGGTTTCATCGTCGGCCTGCGTTTTTATCGGAGGGCCGACCAGAACAACAATCTCGCCCTTTGGGTGACCGGTTTCTGCATAATGCTCGGCGAGAGATTGCAGCGACCCGCGCCGCGTTTCCTCAAACAGTTTTGTAAGCTCTCGGCAGACGGCTGCTTCGCGATCCCCGCCCAGACTGGTCGCCGCATCGCGAAGACAATCTGTCAGGCGCGGACCGGATTCATAAAATACCAGCGTTGCTGGGACGTTAGAGAGGTCTTTGAGCGCTTTTTGGCGTGCGCCGGACTTTGGCGGTAAGAAACCACAGAACATAAAACGGTCACTGGCCAGGCCGCTCGCGACGAGCCCCGCCAGCAGGGCGGAAGCACCGGGTAGGGGAATGACGCGATGCCCCTCATCGAGCGCTTCTCGGGCGAGTTTCCAGCCCGGATCGGACACCATGGGCGTCCCGGCATCGCTGATCTGAGCGATCACGGCGCCTTCGCTTAGCTTTTGTAAGATTTCGGGCCGCCGCTTCGCCCCATTATGGTCATGATAGGGCGTAACTTTCGTCCGTATATCATGGGCATCCATGAGCCGTCGGGCGACGCGCGTGTCCTCTGCAAGAATTTCATCTGCAGCGCGCAACGTGTCGATGGCACGCAAAGTAATGTCACGCAGATTTCCGATTGGTGTGGCGACAATGTAAAGACCGGGATCGAGTGCTTGCGTCGCTTCGGTCCGAGAATTAGGCTCGCCGGATACGCGACTCACTTCGCGGTCCTCCTGCGTTTGGAAAAAGGGATTCTAGATGACATTGCCGACAACATCGCGCGTCCGTTCGCCCCTGCCAATCCTCTTTTTTGCGGGGTTCTTGGCGCTCGCGGGCTGTGCGACCCAGTCTCCGGGTCCCGTCGGACCGATTTCGACCGGCAATCCGCGTGTTGATCCTGTCCCAGGCGGCGAAGGCGAAGGCACTGATCCGGCTGGCGTCGACGAAGAAGGTATGAATGATCTGACTGAAGAACAGCCCACCGGACCTTACACGCCGCCGCACATGGAGGGCCGTGAGATTATTCGCGCCGGTGTCCTTTTGCCGTTCTCGCATCCGAATGCGCGCGTACGGCAGCAGGCTGAAGGCATGCTTGCAGGCATTGAGCTCGCGCTGTTCGACTTCGACAATACCAACATCGTTTTACTGCCCACCGATACCGGTGGCTCGCTCAGCCAGGCGACAACCGCAGCAGAAGATCTCCGCGATAAGGGTGTGGACGTCGTGCTCGGCCCACTATTCGGAGCAAACGTGCAGCCCGTGAAAGCCGCACTGACCCCAGAAGTTGATACCGGCTTTTTCGGGATCGGCGCTGAGCCTGAGCAGGAAGCTAAGCCGGTGATTGCATTCTCCAATGATCGCTCTGTCGCGAGTTTTGGAGCATGGCTTGCCTCCATCGCACCTGAGGAAGAAGTCGCTGCGATCATCGAATATGCCGCGCTTCGCGGGTATGATCAGTTCGCTTTTTTCGGACCACAAAGCAGCCTCGGCACCCGAATTGAAGCCGCGATGCAAAGCGCGGTGCTCGAGAATGGCGGCTTCATGCTGACCTCTGGTTTCTATCCAGCATCGTCCACCAACCCAAACACGGAGGCGGAGTATTTCGCCACGACCGTTGCAGCTGCTGTCGAGCGCGGCGCGCGCGTCGCGGTCTTGGTACCTGAGCGCGGCAATCGTTTGCGCCGGATCGCGCCGCTCCTCGCCTATCACGGCGTCGATACCAGGCAGGTGAAAATGCTCGGCACGAGCTCGTGGGATGACCCTGAGATTTGGCGCGAGCCTAGCCTTCGCGGCGCCTGGTTCCCAACCGCGCCTTCTGAAGACATTTCTGACTTTGAACAGCGCTTCTCGCGGATGTATGGAGCGCGGCCGTCATCCCTCGCTGCGGTATCCTACGACGCCGCTGCTCTCGTGGTGGCCTTATCTGAGGACGGCGAACTTACACCTGGTGAATTGATCAATCGAGATGGCTTTCTGGGTGTGAACGGATTGTTCCGCTTCCGCGATGATGGCACCGCGGAACGTTCGCTTGCGATTATGGAAATCGATCCGACGGTTGAAGACGGTAATGGGGTGAAAGAGATTTTGCCCGTATCGCCGAGCTTCGACCCAACGATCGGCTAAGCGTCAGCCGCTTGCGGTGTTTTGCTGGCCGGTAAGCCCAGGAGACGGCGCGCGGCGATCCGGTGGGATTCATTGATGTGCGCCCCAACGATGCCAAGTGCTGTCGCTAGAACCGTCGCATCATCGGTGAAGCCTAAGCCGGTTACGACATCTGGAATCGCATCAACCGGCAACACGAAGTAGCCGAGCGCTGCAAACAGCACCATTTTGACCTTTATCGGCGTCTCGGAATCGATGGCGCAGTAATAGGATGAGGCCAGATCATCTGCGAATGGGATGCGCCCAGCCACCCGCAAGAGCTTTGGAATAAGCTTGCGTTTCGTCCGTTTTCGCTGTCGTTCCGTTGGGATAGGCAGCTGTGTGGGGACGGTTTCACCGTTTTCTATGATGATTTCCGTTGGGTCAGACATTGGCCGCTAGCATACTTCCTTCTACATCGCCTCCAAGACACATATTGGAGGATATCTGATGGAACTCAACTCAAACATTTCTGCCGTCATCACCGGGGGCGCTTCAGGCCTTGGCGCCGCTACAGCAAGGCTCTTGGCAAGCCATGGCGTAAAATGCGCCCTTTTTGATCTAAACGAGGAAAAAGGCGAAGCCGTGGCGAGCGAAATTGGCGGTGTGTTTTGCAACGTCAACGTGACCTCGGATGAGAGCGTCGATGCCGGGTTTGCAAAAGCGCGCGCCGCGATCGGACAGGAGCGGATCCTGATTAACTGCGCCGGCACCGGCAATGCTGTCAAAACCGCCAGCCGCAACAAAGAGACAGGTGAGATTTCACACTTCCCGCTCGATAAGTTCGACCTGATCATTCAGATCAACCTGGTCGGGACATTCCGTTGTATCGCCAAGTCTGCTGCAGGCATGATGACCCTCGACCCGATCGATGGTGAGCGCGGCGCAATGGTCAACACAGCGTCTGTTGCTGCTGAAGATGGTCAGATTGGTCAGGCGTCTTACTCTGCCTCTAAAGGCGGCGTTGTTGGTATGACCTTGCCAATCGCACGCGACCTGTCGCGTGAATTGATCCGCGTGAACACGATCCTGCCCGGTATTTTCGACACGCCGCTGCTGGCGGGCGCACCTGAAAAAGTTCGCCAGGCGCTGGGCGCACAGGTGCCAAATCCAGCCCGTCTCGGAAACCCGAACGAGTATGCATCGCTCGCGGTTGAGATGTGCAAAAACGGCTACTTCAATGGTGAAGATGTTCGCCTTGATGGCGCGATCCGGATGGCGCCGCGCTAGTCGCAAAATACCTTTTAAAACGGCCAAAGCCCGCCAGATTGGCGGGCTTTTTCCACTCTACAAATACTCTACTAACTCTACGCAGCCCGGATTATACGTCTGGACGTACAATGTTCCCGGCTAGGTTCATTAAAACCTCATCGGCGTTAAAAAAGGATGGATCATCTGGCTTTTCGCCTTTGCCCATGATGATTTCTGACGTGGCTTCGTATCGAATGATTTCCCGATAGTCGAAACCGCCACCCCAGAACGGGTCGCGATAGGCGAATGGGCCATGGAAGCCGCGATATGCGGCGCGGCGCGCAGACCAGCTCCGCGGGAACCCGTGCAGGCGCCCGGCGCGCCCATAGAAGCTGAAATTACATCGAAAGCCTGAATAGAAGGGGTCGTGGAACCCAGAAGAGACGACCCGCCTATCTTCATCAGTCGCGCGTTGCACAACCGAGAAATAATCGAAGCCTTCCATATCCGTCAGTTCCGCAGCGCGGTACAGCAGGTAGGTTTCGACCGTCTGTCGATCGGTCAGGCTATTGCCCGCAAAGCTGATCTGCCAGCGATCGTTTTCAATTTGTTGGTTGGCGTAACCGCGTTGATTGTCGGTTGCGGCTTGGTACGGCGTTGCCGTTGCGCATGCGCCCAGGACCGCAAGGGCCGCTAGCGCAGATGTAAGACGTAGCTTTGTCATATCCGTCGACCTCCTCAGCTCAGCATTCACAGTCTATTAACATATGCAAGCTGAACGCCAGTTAAATCGCGAAAGTGTGATCTGCGTCACGGTGTCCTCGCGCGCCTCTCTGCTACGAAAAGGCTCGGGGGACGCAAGCGGAGGTTACCTCTCTCTTCTCCTTACTTTCGTGGCGTCATCTTGGGGGGCAGCAGGCTAGCCCCCCTTTTTTTGTCCAAAATTCTACTCGTCGCCTTTGAACAGGATGACTTTCTGATGTGGGAACGGGATCTCGATCTCCGCCTCATCAAGTGCCTTTTTGACGAGTTCTGGCACAGTGAAGCGCACATCGAACCAATGCTCGCCTTTCACAAACGGACGGGTCGCGAAATCAACAGAGCTATCGTTCAAGGTCGACACCACGATGACCGGCTCTGGATCGTTCAGAATGAGCGGGTGATCCGCGAAGACCTTTTTGATCACATCGCGGGTCTTATCGATGTCGGAATCGTAAGAGACACCGAAGGTCAGCTCCACACCGCGAACCTCATGGTGACTGTGATTGACGATCTGCTCGCCCCAGATCTTACCATTGGGAATAATGATCTGTTGGTGGTCGAAGGTTCGCAGCACTGTTGTAAAGAGGGTAATCTCTTCGACATTGCCGAAATTCCCTGCCGCATCGATAAAGTCGCCGACTTTGTATGGGCGGAAGATCATCAACATGACACCTGCAGCGAGGTTGGACATGGCGCCCTGAAGCGCGAGACCAACAGCAAGACCTGCAGCACCGAGCAGAGCAACAATCGAGGTTGTTTCAACACCAAACCGGTTCAGGACAGCGATGATTACAAAGGCGAGGACGACATACCGCGCCAAGCTTCCAAGGAAGTTGAACAGCGTATCATCGAGTTTCTCATGCTGGTTGCCGATACCCCGAACAAACGCGCCGACACGGCCCGCAATCCAGAAACCGACAATCAGAATGACAAGCGCGAGCAATACATTTGTTGCGCCGGACAGGATGGGTCCAGCCTGAGCTTCCATGCCAATCGGCGCCAGAATATTTTCCAAAAATTCCATGTGAACGAAACCCCCTTTGTTTGTTCAAATCCGGGGATTGCGCGTCAGCGCGCTGTCCCCATTGACGATGTTAGGGGGAGAATTGATCGCGGCGCAAGGGTTGGGCCACAGAGCGAGCTGCAAAGAAAAAGGGCGAGCCTACGGCCCGCCCTCTCGATTGGATATGCTTTGTGCCTAGGCCGCCGCAGCGCCCATGACTGCTTTGACTTCGAGGAATTCCTCGAACCCATGCTCGCCCCACTCGCGGCCATTTCCGGACTGCTTGTAGCCGCCGAAAGGTGCCGAGAAATCAGGGCCTTGGCCGTTGACTTGGATCTGACCGGCACGAATACGGTTGGCGATTTTCGCCGCCTCGGCAGGCTCGCCCTGGACGTATCCTGCGAGGCCATATTCGGTATCGTTCGCCATTTCGACAGCCTCATCGACGCTGTCATATGGGATCATGACGAGGACAGGTCCGAAGATTTCTTCGCGGGCAATCGTCATCTCATTCGTGACGTCTGCGAAGACAGTTGGGCGCGCAAAGTAGCCGCGATTGAGGCCCTCAGGACGACCCGTGCCGCCTGCGACAAGAGTTGCGCCCTCATCGATGCCTTTTTGGATCAGGTCCTGGACCTTCGCATACTGATTGCCGTTTGAGATTGGGCCAATCGCGCCTTTATCAGCTTCGCGCGGCATCTGAACTTTCACGGCCTCTGCCGCGGCCTTGGCAATCGCTTTGGCTTCTTCATTGCTTTCGCGCGGAACGAACATCCGGCTCGGCGCGTTACAAGACTGACCTGAATTGGTCATCATTTGCATCACGCCGCCGCCGACAGCTTTCTGAAGGTCTGCGCTTGGCAGAACGATGTTTGGCGACTTTCCGCCAAGCTCTTGAGCGACGCGTTTCACAGTTGGGGCAGCTGCCTGAGCTACGAGGATCCCAGCGCGGGTTGAGCCTGTGAAGCTCATCATATCCACGTCTGGATGACCAGACAGATGCGCGCCCACACTTGGACCGTCGCCATTTACTAGGTTGAAGACGCCCGGCGGGACACCGGCTTCGTGCATGATCTCGGTGAAGATCATTGCGTTCACTGGCGAGATTTCAGACGGCTTGAGCACCATTGTGCAACCGGCCGCGATGGCTGGGGCGACTTTACAGGTGATCTGGTTTAGCGGCCAATTCCAAGGCGTGATGAAACCGCAAACGCCGATTGGCTCTTTGCGAAGCAGGGTGGTGCCGCGCTGCTCTTCGAACTCATAATTGCGTAGGATCTGGCTCATTGTTGCGACGTGGCCCATACCGGCTGGGACTTGTGCTGCATTCGCGAGCCACATTGGCGCGCCCATCTCGTCAGAGATCGCTTCAGCCATATCGCCCATGCGCGCCTGGATGCCTGCCGTAATCTTGTCGAGCAGGTCCGCGCGATACTCAACGCTGGTCTGCGAGAAGGTCTCAAAGGCGGCTTTTGCGGCGGCGACAGCTTTGTCGACATCTGCAGAAGACCCGAGAGAGATGGTCGCAAATGGTTCTTCTGTCGCTGGATTTTCAACGTCGATTGTGCGCGGCTCGACCGGGTCGACCCATTCACCATTAATGTAGAACTGAAGATACTCTTTCATGGCTTGCGCCTCCCGTTACCTGTCTAGATTTTGACCTGTGTCCAAGGCTGACACTGGCGTCATTGATCATTTAAGCACAGCGAGGCCCTTAGGGAAGCCCACACGCAGCGGAAACGGAACAACGCCAACCAGGATTTGCTTGCAGAAATCCGATGCGGCGCCATTTGGTTAGGAAGCAAGAGGAGGAAATGAACATGCCAACCAACCAATCATGGTATCTGCGCAAGCGACCTGTGGGCGAGGTTTCAGACGGGGATTTGGAACTGGTCACCGAGGAGATGTCCGCGCTTGGCGATAGCATGGTTCGCGTGCGGACCATCTATCTGTCGCTTGATCCCACGCATCGTATTTGGATGAGCGATATGGATGCCTATCTGCCACCAGTGGAATTAAACACACCGATGCGCGGTGGATCGATAGGGGTCGTTGAAGAGAGCAACTCTTCTGCTGTGCCGGTTGGAAGCCTGGTCAATACGGGGCTCGCGACCTGGGCGCTTTACAATGATCTTCCTGGCGACGCGGTGACGGTTCTGCCCGTGATTCCAGGGCTCCCTTTAACCGCCTTTATGGGACCTTTGGGCGCGACCGGCATGACCGCCTATTTCGGGTTGATGGATATCGCAAAGCCAAAAGCGGGCGAGACGATCGTTGTCTCCGCAGCGGCAGGCGCTGTTGGATCTATGGTCGGGCAAATCGGCAAAATCCAAGGCTGCCGTGTGGTCGGAATTGCCGGCTCAGACGAGAAGTGTCGTTGGCTGACGAGCGAGGCCGGGTTTGACGCCGCCATCAATTATAAGACCGAGGATGTGGGCGCTGCGCTCGATAAGCACTGTCCAGACGGCATTGATATCAATTTTGAAAACGTCGGCGGCGAGATCATGGAAACGGTGATCGCGCGCTTAAATGATTTCTCCCGCATGCCGCTTTGCGGTCTGATCTCGACTTATAATGCTGATCCGAGCACCACAACGGGACCAAAGAATTTCGACAATTTGCTGATGCGCCGGACGAAGCTTCAAGGTTTCATCATAATTGATTATCTGGATCGTTTCGCTGAAGGCGCTGCCGCGATGGGGCAGTGGCTGATGGAAGGTAAGCTGAAGTTTGAAACTGATATGGTGGATGGCCTCGAAAATGCACCAACCGCATTGGGACGTCTCTTCGAAGGGGCAAACCTCGGCAAACTTGTTCTGAAGGTCAGCGAACCGCCAGCTTAGCCGTCAAAAGCGCTCTCGACGACATCGTCCAAGCCGAGGCTGCGAAGCAATACGCTGCCTTCAACTTGGATGAGAAGCTGAGCGGCAGCCTTCGCGCGCTCAACTTCACTTTCGACGGCGAGCTGCGAGGCGCCCCAGTCAACAAAACCGCGCCCGATCTTTTCACCGCAGGTCCGATAAAGCGGATCGCCGCCCGCCGAGAGTGCAGCAACCTCCAGCCAAAGTCTGAGATAGGGCCAAAAGAGATCTGACTTCATGTTCTCGAGCAGCATTGGCGCCAGTACCTCTAATGGTAGAGGCTCTGGCGCACGTGACTGTTCGAGGATGACCGTAATGCGCGCGGTGATGCGGTCCAACACGGCTTCGATCAGTTCCTCTTTGTCCTTGAAATAGTAGAGCAGCATACGGTCGCTCGTGCCGACCGCTTTGGCGAGCGGGCGGAGGCTCGCATTGAGCAGGCCTTCAGCCAGAATGTGATCGGCGAGTTTCTCGATCAGGTCGGAACGTTTGTCTCGCGCTGATGCCAAACCAGTCCCCTATCGGACGCGTCCACCAAAAATGCCGCGAAGGACATATTTGGTAATGTCGCGCGCAATTGTCCGAGTTGCGGTATTCACCGCGCGCTCGGTTGTTGTCATCCGTGTGCTGCGGCGGCGGGTTGTCGTCTTTTTTCGACTCTTTTCGCGCGCCTTCTTCTTTTCCAGTTCGGCGGCGGCGCGTTCCTCCTCGCGTGCTAGTTTTTCGGCGGCTTCAGCGGCTTCTTCTTCGCGCTTTAGCAGAATTTCATAGGCCGACTCGCGATCGATCGCTTCGTCATAGAGACCGAGCACAGGGCTATTTTTCATCTCTTCTTTGCGCTCTTCTTCTGTCGCTGGGCCGAGGCGAGAGCTTGGCGGACGGATCAAGGTGCGTTGCACAATCCCTGGCGCGCCTTTTTGGTCCAAAGTCGAGACCAGGGCCTCACCGACGCCAAGATCGGTGATCACTTCTTCTGCGTCGAAGGACGGGTTCTCGCGGAACGATTGCGCAGCGGCTTTTACGCCTTTGCGCTCAGCTGGCGTATAGGCGCGCAGCGCGTGTTGGATGCGGTTGCCCAGCTGCGCCAAGACGCTATCGGGCAAGTCACGCGGGTTTTGCGTCACAAAGAACACGCCAATCCCTTTGGAGCGGATCAGGCGGACGACTTGTTCAATCTTCTCAAGCAGCGCGCGCGGCGCATCATTGAACAGCAAATGCGCTTCATCAAAGAAGAAGACCATTTTCGGTTTATCGGGATCACCAACCTCGGGCAGTTCCTCGAAGAGCTGCGACAAAAGCCAGAGCAGGAAGGTGGAATAGAGACGCGGGCTGTTGATCAATTTGGTCGAGTCCAGCACGTTCACAACGCCGCGGCCATCGCGCGTTGTCGGCATAAAGTCTTTCAGATTGAGCGCCGGCTCGCCGAAGAATTGCTCGGCGCCTTCGCGCTCCAGAACCAGCAAACGACGCTGGATTGCGCCAAGGCTCGCGGTTGCGACATTGCCATATTCACGGCTGATCGCGGTGCGGACTTCTTTGTCGCTCATGTGATTGAGCAATTTGCGGAGGTCTTTCAGGTCGAGCAGCAGCATGCCTTCATCATCGGCATATTCAAATGCGACAGTCAGAACACCTTCTTGGGTTTCTGATAGATCCATCAAGCGCGACAGGAGAAGCGGGCCCATATCTGAAATCGTTGTGCGAACAGGGTGACCCTTCTCGCCAAATACGTCCCAGAACACTGTCGGGGTCGCGCCATAGCCATAATCTTCGAAGCCGATCTTCTCGGCGCGCGAGATCAGTTTGGGGTGCAGCTTATGCTCCGGCGATCCCGAGACACAGATTCCGGACAGGTCGCCTTTCACATCCGCGCAGAACACCGGCACGCCTTCATTCGCGAACCCCTCTGCTAGGATTTGTAGGGTCACGGTCTTGCCGGTCCCGGTGGCGCCCGCGACGATGCCATGGCGGTTCGCGCGATTTAGGAGCAGCGTCTGGGCGTCGTTTGGCGTGCCTTCGCCGTCCATATCCGCGCCGCCAATAAAGATCCTGTCACCCATGCCGAGCTCCCTTAATACTGGGCGCAAAC
Organism: Pseudomonadota bacterium; assembly: GCA_038526925.1. Classification (GTDB taxonomy): domain Bacteria; phylum Pseudomonadota; class Alphaproteobacteria; order Caulobacterales; family Hyphomonadaceae; genus Henriciella. The sequence goes on along the minus strand of JBCBGJ010000020.1, from coordinate 2,059 downwards.
TACTGTGTTTGCGGGGCGGAGCAAGGGCGGAAGTGTTGCGAGAGGTACAGCGCTACCATTGTGCGTCGATGGCATAGCGTCCCGGTGCAATCTCAGAGGATTGGACCTTCAGACCGGCCTCCCGGCAAATGATTTCCGCCGCTGCGATATCCCAAAGGCCACAGCCATATTCGATATAACCGCTGAGCCGACCGAGCGCGGCCATCGTGAGTGAAAACACGGCGCACCGATAACGAACCACCGAGTAGTCTTTATCTCGGTAGTGTTGGGCGCGTTCATCTGTGACCGGGCCGGGCTCATAGTCGTTTTCGCCAATCGCCATCGTTTTCACCGGCGGCGCGCCAGACGGCTTAAGCGATGCTGGGCTCAATATGCGCAACCCTGTACCTTTCGCTGCTGAGAGCGCAATGCCAAGTTCGGGCAGCGCAACCGCGCCCGCAACCGAGCGCCCATTCTCAATATAACCGATAGATACGCCCCATATTGGCAGGCCCATAATGAAATTCGTGGTGCCGTCGATCGGATCGATCGCCCATCCAGATTGGCCCCCTGACAGGCTGCCACCGTATTCCTCTCCAATAATCGCCGTCCCGGGATAATGTTGCGACAGCAAATCCCGGATCAGAGTTTCAAGCTCGAGATCCACATTGGTCGCGAATTGTCCCATGGATTTCTCATCGATCGACAAATCGCTGCGGCGCATGCACCAATCGAGTGCGAACGAGGAGGCTTGCCGAAGGATCTTTTCGAGCGCGCCGAGTTGAGCCGGTTGAAATGCTTGCATTCTGTTTTTGGCCTCTTGTATCGGGTTGCACGGGCTGAGCGATCTAATCCTCGGACTTTCGAAAGCCATCGCGCATTTCTTGGTTCCACAGCGGTTCCTGGCCATTGCGGATCCGCCTTGCATTATAGGCCCCAGGTGCCATCGGGTCTGCAAACAAATCCTCGTCCGGCCAATGGAAGCGATTAGCGGCTTCTCTTTCGAATATTTTGTCGCTCACAGATTTTGCGACATAGCGCGGATCACCGAACAAACGTTCCTCTGGAATCGCGCGTTCAGCGTTGGCGAGGGCGGCTTCAAATGGATCTGTTGGCGCGCAAGCGCCTTCTTCATGGCGTTTGAGTTTCAGGCAGTGCATCCGTTCCAGAGCAGTCGCGACTTGGGCTGCGGTGACTATTCCCTCCGAAGTTCCGCCAGGCGGCGTTTCGACAGTTGCGGTAGAATTAGAGGCCGTCACTGTTCCGGATGGAGCTGCCTCTAACTGGGTCAGAACGGTTGGATTCTGATCCTCCACGGGTTGGGTCTCCGGAGTAGGCGCTGGATCGGGCGTTGGCGCCGGCAATGGATCCGCCAATTTGGCGGCGGGAGGAGGCACTTCAGCTGGCACCGCGGGCTCGGGGGCGGGTCTAGGTACAGGTAGCACTGGCGATACTTCAATTTCGGGGGCGAGCTCCGCCAACTCGATGTCCAAGACATTAGGGTCGTAAGAAGTCATCGGCTGGAGTTTTTGAGAAAGCAGAATCGCAGCCAGCGCACCATGCGCGACTGTAACAATCATTAGGATTGAGACGCTGCGATAACGTCCGAAATTGCTCCACCAAGCCATGTGGTTTGCTTAGCCTTAAAACCATGCCAGGCGCTCTTAAATCTCCGTAACCCATCGCAATGAGGAGGTCGATCAAGTCTTCTTGTACTTCCCCTGTCTCGCAAAACCCTTAGTTTTGCAGAATGTCACTCTCGATCATCATTCCGACTTTGAATGAAGAGGCCGCGTTGCCAGCGACCCTCGCGAGTGTCGCAGCCCTGACGCCAGCTCCGCTTGAGGTGATCGTCGCGGACTCTGGCAGCGATGACCGAACCGTCGAACTTGCGCAGAGCTTCGGCGCGCGGGTGTTGATGGACCTACCGCGCGGGCGTGCTGGGCAAATGAATGCCGGGGCGCGGCAAGCGACAGGCGACCAGCTTTGCTTCTTGCACGCCGATACTGAAATCCCATCCGATTTCGTGGTTCTTGTCGACGCGTCGGTCCGAAGACCATACCTTTCTCGGGACTTGCCG
>JBCBGJ010000019.1:0-14655 GCA_038526925.1 Pseudomonadota bacterium | reverse complement strand
TTGATGGAGGCCGCCGCGCAAGTCCGCGCCTTAGTCGATTCAATTCCGTCGATGGGAAGCAAGCGCTCGACCACGCGGTCGACAATTTGGTACTCTTCATCGGCTGAGAGGTTTCCTTGGGCCTGCACAAAGACGTAAACCTGTTCCGGTTCGACATCTAAGAACAGCTCTGACTTGTGGGTTGTTGAGCCAAACCACATGAAAATCGAAATGATCAGGGCGATCGCACCGAAGGTCACCAAAAACGGGCGCGCGATGAGGGCGGATGTTACGCGGGCATAGCGACCGAACCAGCCTGATGCTTCAAGCGGATCGCCCGAAACGCCAGACACTTCGACGAGACCGTTATTCGTCTCACCGCCGCTGCGTCCACCAATCACTGACCCGAGCACAGGTAGGAAGATGAGCGCCATCACGAGCGAGGCGACCAATACGAAGATCAGCGTAATCGGCAGGTAGGACATAAATTTGCCGACCAGGCTATCCCAGAACAAGAACGGAAAGAACGCCGCCAGAGTCGTCGCGGAGGAGGCAACGATCGGCCAGAACATTCGCTTCGCGGCCATGCCATAGGCTTGTTTTCGATCCAGCCCCTCGGCCATTTTTCGATCAGCATACTCAACCACCACAATCGCGCCATCGACCAAGATGCCGACCGCGATGACCATGCCGAACATCACCATCATATTGATCGTATAGCCAAACATTCCGAGCATCAGGAAAGCCATCACGAACGAGCCAGGAATCGCGAGACCGACCATCCCGGCTGACCGCAGTCCCAATGCCGCGACGACGATGATCATCACCAAAACGACGGCAACCGCGATCGAGGCTTGCAGCTGGCCAAGTTGATCATCGATCATTTCGGACATGTCTGAGGTCAGCGTTACGTCGATGGTTTCAGGCCAACGCGCTTTTGATTGTTCAACAATCGCTTCAACTTCGGCGACAGTATCGAGAATATTGGCGCCCGTCCGTTTCACGATTTGAATTGAGACGGCTGGTTGGCCGTTAAACTTGGCGTAGCTCTCACGGTCTTTGAAAGTCCGACGAACAGTCGAAACATCCGCGAGCGTGATCGTGGCATCACCGTCAGTTTTGACGGGAAGGTCAAACGCGTCTTGAGCCGTTTTAATCAAGCCGGGAACTTTAACCGGGAAGCGACCCTCTCCCATATCAATTCGGCCCGCGGGGACGAGCCGGTTATTGTTCGCGATAACCCCAAAGATTTCCTGATAAGAGATGTTGTAGGTTTCGAGCTTGGCCGGGTCGACCATGACTTCGAGGACTTCCTCGCGGTCGCCGCTCAGCCGAGCTTCCAGGACGCCCTCAAGCCCCTCTAATTCTTCCTGCAGATCAAGCCCGACTTTATAGAGTGTCCGCTCGGGTGCATCGCCATAAAGGTTGATTGCAAGGATTGGGAAGAGGGAGGCATTGATCTCAGTGATGATCGGCTCGCGCGCTTCCTCAGGAAACTCACGCTGGGCTAGATCAACTTTCTCTTGAACGTCCAGAACCGCCTGGTCTTGGTCGAACGAAACATCGAATTCGATGATGATTTGTCCGGCGCCTTCTAGGCCGAACGAGTCGATCTGCTTGACGCCTTCAATGCTTTGAAGCTCACTTTCCACCGGACGAACGAGCAGTCGTTCCGCATCCTCGGGCGAAACGCCCTCAAGCGGAATTGTGACACCAACGAACGGGATCGGCACGTCCGGGTCTGCCTCTTTGGGCAGGTTGATATAAGTCAGCGTTCCAGCGATCAGAGCGACCACTAGAATTGCGAGGACCATGCGAGCGCGTCCAATGGCGCCGTCGATGAGGGCATTCATGCGCTACAACCCTTCGCCAAGACGGGTCGACACTTCGACCCCTTCTTTGAGATAGTCTTGCCCGGCCGCCAAAAGGTTCACGCCCTCCGGTAGACCCGTGACCCAGATGCCGTCTGGGGCATCATCTATCACGCTGACTTCTGCAAATTGCACGAGATCAGACGCATCGACATAGCGAACGCCAACACGGCCATCGTCGTGTAAGACGAGCGTTGCGGGTGTGGTCAAAGTCGCAGGAACCTCGCCGAGGTTCAGCTTGACTGTCGCGGTCAGACCCGCTGCGATCTCGGCATCTGAATTCGGAATTTCTATTTCGACCCGGAACGTTCGTGTCTGCTGACTTGCCGTGCTTGCAACATACCGAACGCGGCCTTCGGTTTGCAGGCCAGTTGCAAACGTGACGCTCACCGGCTCACTCGCATCTATCGCGCTTAGTTGCGCTTCCGTCGCATCGACCGCGACAATAATTGGATCAAGGTCGACCAACCGTCCGCATGGTGCGCCCACAGATAAAAAATCACCGCGCTCGGCCATCCGGGTTTCGAAGACGCCTTTGAAGGGTGCGGTAATTCTCGTTTTTCCGATCTCAATTTTCGCAGCTGCGAGCGCCGCTTCGGCGCCGTCCAAAGCCGCTTTTGTGGCGGCGGCTCGATTTGAGGTCGTCCAGCCTTTCTCTTCCAACTGGCGAGCGGCGTCATAGTCTAGACGCGCTGATGCCACTGCGGCTTCCGCTTCCGCGATCCGGGCAGCTCTGCTTTCGACATCCAGGCCGCAAAGCACAGTTCCCTGACCCACCAATTGCCCTTCCCGGGCCGCGGCGTTGATGACCGTTCCCATAGTTTCGGAACGGACGGTGACTTCGCGATCTGGTTCCGAACTGCCTTTCAGAGATGCCACAATTTGGTGTGGGCTGAGCGTTGCTGGATAAACAATGACCTCAGGAATGACTGCGTCTGGTTTTGACGCGCCACTCGATTGATCCGTTGGTGCTGTTTCTGCTGGCGCTCGTGTTACACCCCGAAAGACAAAGTAGGCGAGAAACACCAAGAGGATGAAGCCGGCGGTCCGGACAGAAGAAGGAAAGGATGGCATTGGGAGGCTGCCTTTCTGCACATTTTGGCAATTCGCCATTATTATAATGGTTAATCGACATACGCTCGAAAGATTTCCAATCGGAAAAAGCGCGTAGCGAGATCGTTAAACCAACGGTCTTAATAGTTTACTTTTAGACTTAAACGCAGACCACGAACAGTCGCAGGCGCCTTTGCCGCAAGGGAAGAGTGTTTGGTTTCTGGACTTTTTTGAGAGAAAACGGGGGCTTAACGCTTGTTTTTGCGTTCGCGGCGTTGTGCTTCTTCTTTGAAAATCCACTCCACATCGAGCTCTTTCAACCAGTCTGGCAACGCTTCGGTGCGGGCCTTAGGCGATGCCAAGGGCGAGTTTGCTTGGCGCTCACGGACGGGGAATTGGATAATCTTTGAAGCCATGCAGGTTTCAAAGCAATAATGGTGCCGGTTTGAGGCAGGTTTAGAACCTAAAAGTGTTTCCAAGCCGAATGATGGAGCGGCTTTGAATCGATCTAAAATTCCGTCTGAAGTCACTTCCCTCAATGAGAGCCCCGTGCGCCAGTGAGAAAAATAGTTCTGTTTGCGGTCGAACTTCCCATCTCATCCTACCAAAGAAGGAGAGGCTTTCGGAAAGATTGTCATACTGTGTTTGCGTCGAAATCGAGAGATTTGGATTTATGTTCAGCACGGTATCAATTGATCCGATTTGAACGCTGACATCTCCGGCAGGAACCGAGATGTCCTCCCTCTCATAACCAATGCGTAAATCGACAAACGGGCTAGGTCGCATCAATGCTTGGATTTCTATTGCATCCGAGTCACCGCCGAAAAACTGTTGGCTTTGTAGATTCAATTGAAGCCCATAGGGCCGCGTACGCGCTGTTTCGATCATCAGGGCGGCGCCATCATTGTTATAGTTTCCGGCCGGGATGATGAGGTTGCCGGGCAGCGAAAACGGGACGAGCACACGCTCTTCCGCGTCGAAGAACGACGCTTCGATCATGTCTGTATCTGCCGTTTCAAACGTGAATTTTAAAGCGTCCTCACGGGTTTCTAGATCGCCGTCGAGATTGGTGACCCGCTGGTGATCGGTCCCAACCTGCCACCACCGGAGCGGGCCGCTGGATTGACGAAAACGCCGATGCCAGCTCGTATCGTAGGTTCGTGAATTGGCGCGATTAACAAAGCCGAGCGCAGGGTGAAACTGCGCTCCGATTTCGCGGAATTCCAGAGACCATGCCCACTTGTCATTGGGATAGTCGACGCGAGCGCCGTAGCTATCATCTTCGCCGAAGACATCGGAAAAGCTGCGTTGATAGAACAGATCTGCTTGTAAGCGGCCACCACCTAGAAACGACGGCGTTTGATAGAGATAATCGAGACCAAAGAGCTGGTTCTCTGTCGCACCGGTTGGATCTCCGGAGGTGCCGATAATGCCAATTCTGGAATGCCCGAAAACGTCACGGGTTACCCGCGCAACCGATAGGTTTCGGGCGTCCAGATCATCGACTTCACCTGTCTGAGTAGACAAAAGTCCAAGCTCGAACCCGGCATATTCGCCGCTAAGCTTCAAACCACCATCGATGGGAACAGATTGGCCTCCGACAATACCAATCCTGCGGGAAAAGAATGGACGTCCGTTGGGTGCGCGCGCGAAAGACTCCCCCCCAAACTCGAAGAAGGCAGTATCCTGAAGGAAAAAGTCTCTCGTCTCAGGAAAAAAAAGTGAGAACCGTCCCGTATTGATTTGACGATTGTCGAGCGGCGTGTCGGAAAAATCGGTGTTGAACGTCGCCAAGCCCGTCAGGCCAGGTGTAAACTGGTACCGAAACGTTGCGCTTGGTTCGAGCTCGACATCTTCCTGGCGCGGCTGTGTCCAGTCCCGCGTGGCGATCAGCGCCGATTGGAGATTAATCTCAAACCCCGATCCTTTATTGACATCTTTGATGCCGGTGAGCCGTCCCGCGCGAGTGAAGTTAAACGTGTTCAGAGACTGATCGATAGCCGCCCAGCGATACTCTTCGTTTTTGTGAGACCGCTCGCGCGTCAGGATCAGGCCCCAGCCGTCACTGTCTGGATCAAAATTGATAGACCGGAATGGGATCGAAAACTCCGCCGTCCATCCCTCGTCGGTGCGCTGCCCGCCAGAACTCCAAATTGTATTCCACTCATCAATCGGCCGCCGATTAGGTTGTAATAAACGGTCTGCGCGGGCGCCGAGTGAGTTTATGTCGAAGCCAAAGCCAGAAATACCAGTATCGAACGGGTCGATATAGAAACGGAGCATGTCGTCGCGCCAGACATCCCCGTCGCGCTGCATAACGGTCGCGCGGATATTTTCGGGTTCGTCATCAAGGGCGCGAACAGCGACATAAAGGGCGTCTTCGGAATAGGCGAGATAGACAAAGGTCTCGACCGACGGCTTTGAAATGGTCGGCTCGACTTGATAAAATTCCGAGATGACGGTGGCTTTGTCCCATACCGGATCGTCGAGGATACCGTCGAGTTTCGGGGCATCGCTGACATCGACTCGTGCTGGCGCTGTCGATGGTTCGTATGTGGAGAAATCTCGATCTAACGGATCTGCAGCGGCCGTTGCATATAGAAGTGCGGCGACCGAAGTCGCCGCGCTCAAATAGATTTTAGAAGCCAGCATAAGCGAAGCCTTTAATTGATTTGCCTTTTTCGGGCTATCTTTTCTTAGGCGCCTAGGACTTCCGGCAATGCTTTGCAGAAGCGCTCGACATCGGCGATCTTGCCCATCGAGACCCTGGTCCATTCATTATAGTCCATGTATTGCCCGCGGACCGAGATTTTCTTATCGGCCATAGCTTTTTGGACGTCGTTCGCCTCTTTTCCGGATTTGAAATAGACGAAATTGGTTTGAGACGGCAGACGGGTCAGTCCGAGCGTATCGACCGTCATGTTCACCATTTCACGCGCTTCTTGAATCTTCGACCGCGACATCGCGAGGAAAGCCTCGTCATTATAGCATCCAATCGCTGCTGCGGTGGACAGACTTGGTGACCATGACATGGCAGTCGCACGAATTTTCTCAGCCGTTTCAGCAGAGGAGATTGAGTATCCAACACGCACACCGGCCATTCCGTAGATCTTGGAGAAGGTACGCGTCACGATAACATCATGTCCCGCATTAATGAGCGGCACACAAGAATTGCCAGCTGGATCATCGGACAGCTCGATATAAGCTTCGTCGACCAGGACCGTGGTCTTCTTGGCCATCCGTTTAACCGCGGCCTGCAGCGTTGCCGCATCTGACACCAAACCGGTCGGGTTGTTCGGGTTACATAGCTGCACGAGGCCGGTTTGTTCAGACACTTTGGCCTCGATCGCAGGTAGATCGATGCTCATGTCTGCCGCAAGCGGGACCCGATCAATCTCAGCCATGCCAAGATTAACTGCATACAGTGCGGTCGTGTCCCAGAAGAGGCGCGGGGCTACGATCGGGCCTTTAGGGCCGTAAATGAGAGCAATGGCGCTGAGCACTTCGCCGGACCCGGTCGTTATGACGACTTGCTCAGGCGCGACACCATTCTTCTCGGCGATCATTTCGACGAGCATGACCTGCGCTTCGCGAGACGTATAATAAGCGCCTTTGGTGGCGGCATATTCGATCATGTCCAAAGCGGACTTTGACGGGCCATACGGATTCTCGTTTCGCGATAGCAGCGCAACGCCTTCTTTCGGACCGAGCAGGTACGGATCGTGATTGGTCGTTGCCGGGAAGGCCGCTTCCGCGACTGCCGGTTTAACCGCACCAACGCTGCTGACACATGCAGCAGCGCCCGCGATAGATGACCCCATAGCTCCGGTGAGCATTAAGCGTCGGGTGAGGTTGATAGTCATAACGTTTGTTCCTCCATTAGAACTTTTGACGGCGCAATTGGCCTAACTGGGTACTGGGACGAATGATCATGAAAACGAGTTCCATAATACGATGGCCGACGTGACCACCAGGTACACGCCGAAAACACGTTTGAGCGATGGGGCGTTTAGCGCGTGAGCGGCTTTCGCACCCAACGGAGCGGTAATAAAAGTCATGGCGGTGATCGCCGCGACGGCAATCAAGTTGACATAACCGAACGAACCTGAGGGTAGGGCTTCTTGCCCCATCCCCAAAAATGCAAATCCGATGGCGCCGGGAACCGCAATAATAACCCCGAAACCTGCGGCTGTGGCGACCGCTTGGTGGATCGGTCGCCCGCACATGGTCATTGTGAGAATGGCGATTGTACCGCCACCGATGCCGAGCAATGCCGAAAACCCGCCTAAGAAAGAGGCAAGCCCGGCTCGGACGATCCCGCTCGGCATTTCATCTGCGAGTTTGACGTCTCGAAGAACCGGGGAGATGAAGTGTAACCCCATTAGGAAGACGCCGATCGAAAAGATCCACTTGAGTGAGCGACCGTCCATATACTGTGCGAGAATAAGTCCGCCGGCGACTCCAACGACGAGCCAAGGGGCCCAATCTTTGATGATGTTAAAGTCGACTGCCCCTTTCTTATTGTGCGCATGCACCGATCGTGAAGAGGTTACGATAATGGTGGCGAGTGACGTTCCAATCGCCACATGCGTTAGGACGTCATTGTCCACTTCGAATACTGTAAACACGAGCAGCAGAGCTGGAACGATTACGAATCCACCTCCGATACCAAAAAGGCCAGCCACAAAGCCAGCCACCAAACCCGCGGCCATTAAGACACCGACGAGTTGAAACAATTGAAGGGATTCACCCTCTAATCCCGGCATAAATAATCCGATCTACTTTTACATTCTTGCTTGTCGTCTGGGAGGTCGAAGGGCAGCGCAACGCTGCCCTTCGATTTTAAGATTTTTATTTTCGCTATGCTCGATTCTTAGAACTTCGCGACGGCGCGGACATAGTAGAAGCCGCCCTGCCAATCGACTTCACTATCTGAGCGATAAATCCGACCGCAGCATGTGTCGCTAATCGCTGGATCGCCCGCATCTGGGTACTCATCAAGCAGATTACGTGCACCGACCGAAAGCGTGATCGCGTCATTGAGGTCGTAAGAGCCCTCGACATCAATCAACACTTCTTCACCAAAGTCCTGGATCGTGCCGTTAGCACCACCACTGTTGGAGTTCTCGTAAGGGCCGAAGATGTTCGCACGAGCAAGGAAGGTAAACTTCCCGACGCTGTGTGTTGCCGACAGGTTTGCGCGCCAAGAAAGTGGCCCGTTTTCAAAGTCGAACGTGTTTTCAGCGTTAAACAGGTTTGAAACATCGCCATCAAACTCAGTTTCATTCCAGTTCAGGGCACCAGAGAATGCCGTCGATCCGTTTGCGCCCCAATCTTGATTGTAGGTCAGAACGACATCGACGCCTTTTGTGGTGGTGTCGAACGCGTTTTGGAAGAAGTTCACGCCGCCAATCGTGTTGGCATTCGGAACATTCGCAGCGTCGAGCACAGAAGCGTACTCAAATCCACCTGGTGCAGGCGATCCGTCGTTTAGCGCTGGGAAGTCGATATCATTGATGATTGTGATCGTGGAGACAGCGTTGACGCGGTCTTTCAAATCAATCTGATAGAAATCGACGGTGTAGGTGAAGTCGCCCACATTACCCAAGAAGCCGAATGCGATGTTGTCAGACTTTTCCGGTGCGAGCGGAGCTGCCCCGAGCGCTTGCGCGGCCGGACTGCTGGCTGGGAAAAGGCCTGTCGCAACAGGAACACCATTTGGAAGACGCGTGGACACGTTGGTCGTTCCGAGCTGACCAGGGGTCGGAGCTCTGAAGCCTGTGCCTACAGAACCACGAACCGAGAACATCTCGTTGAAGTCATACTGAGCAGCTAGCTTCCAGACCACTTCTTCACCGAAGTCAGAATAGTCTTCGTAGCGAAGCGCACCCTGTACAAACAGATCATCAGTGAGGTCGGTGCTGACATCAACATAAACCCCGTATGAGTCTCGTGACAGCGTCCCGGCTGAGTCTGGGCCGAACCCAGGGAAGCCATTCGACCCAACCCCTACAGTACGGTAAACTGGATCTCCAGAGTCGGCACAGTCGAGCGTTGACCCGTTCGCTATGACAGCGGCGCCAGCCGCCGTGGCTGTCCGTGTCGCAATGTCGTCTTCATCAGAACAGAACCCGAAAGGATCTTGAGATGAGAATGGGCCGTTTGCGAATGACAGTGGATCACCGCCAACGATTTCGTAGGTTTCATCCAGATAGCTGGCACCAAACGCGACGACGATCGGTGAAGCCGTCCCGCCTTCAAACTCGTACGAGAAATCAGCTTGGAGCTGGGTCTCTTCGTTGATCAGATCACCAGGACGGAAACTGGTTGGCGTATCAGGCCCAAGTGACGGGTTGATCGTGTTGGCGAGTGTGTACTGGATTTCGTTCGAGCCATATCGACCAGACAAATCCCAAGTGAACCCATTCTCCATTTCGCCCTTGATGCCGGCGAGGAAAGAGAAGTCTTCAATTTCACCGAAGAAGCGAGGTGTGAAACCGCCCGGGAACAGGAAGAGCGGGGAGTACACAGAGCCATCTTCAAGGCGAAGGTTCTCGATCGTTCCGTTGCCTGGGAAACGATAGAAGAAGCTGCCGTCACTTTCGGAGCTGGTATAGTTACCAAAGCTGTACAGTGAGACGTTTTCGGAAAGATCGATCCCTGCATTGTAGAACAAGGCTAGGCGGTCGACATTTGGGGCGCCCCAGGGCTGCACAACATCACCATCGCCAATGTTCGCATCAGGTAGACCTGCGATATAGGAGGCTTCGGTGAAGCCCGCGATGGAGGTATCAAAGCTTCCGCCGAGTGCACCAGCAAAGCGAGGATCATTCACATCCGCGCAGGCGAATCCTTCGCAATATTGGCGAGCGCGAACAGTTGCTTCGGCGTCATAGTACTCGCCGGAAATGCTAAGGAAGCCGCTGTCGCCGAGTGGGAGACCGATATTACCTGCGAGCAGATATTCCGTGCCGTCCCCTTCATAGTATTGGCCGGTTTGAGCAGTGAGTGTGATCCCTTCTGCGTTCTCTTTCAGAATGAAGTTGATCACGCCAGCGATGGCATCTGAACCGTACTGAGCGGCCGCACCATCGCGGAGGACCTCGACAGATCCAATCGCTGTGGAAGGAATGGTTGCGATATCTGGGCCTTGTGTGCCCGATCCACCAATCGAAACGAGCGCGGCGCGGTGGCGGCGCTTAGAGTTTACGAGGACGAGCGTTTTATCGGTCGGGAGGCCCCGCAGTGTTGCAGGTCGAACAAAGCTCGCACCGTCCGAAATTGGCTGGCGTGATAGGCTATATGACGGAACGAGCGTTCTCAGAACATCGTTCGTGTCTGTGAATGACACAGCTTCGATATCATCCGCGCCGAATACGTCGATTGGCACAGGTGAGTCGGTGACGGAGCGCGGCGCACCACGTGCACCGGTAACGATAATAGTTTCCTGAACAGCGGTGTCGTCTTCTGCTTCGCTATCTTGAGCTTGTGTCGTGGGCGCAATTAGCATGCTTGTTGATAGTAGCGCGCAGGACATTAAATGGGCGCGTAGACTTGATCTCATAGTTTTTATCCCTCTTCAGGCCCCTGATGGATCAGGATCCCTCAAATTCATTTCACCGCCTTCGTGCGCGAGAGTTTCGCTAAAACACGAGCGCACTAGGCGTGCAGGCGTGGCTTTATTTTTGGATAAGCTCTGCTTTGAGCTCGCGAAGCGACGGGGTCGCTGGTGTGCGGGCGCGTCATTGCGCTGCGCGAAGAAAGTTCGCCATTGAACTGTGACCAAGCTTTCCGAAATACCGGGCGGAGAACATGAAGGTGAGCGCGAAGCTCTCTTTTTTTTAACGCCTGCTCACTCAACAAGCAGAGCCGAAAAAACCGCGACTAAGTATTGTGCAGGCGCGAAGTAGGTGTCCTTAGGGAAGGATATCGGAGTACATAAGTAGTGTTTCGGCGACGTCTTTGATCGGTTTAGATTGGCGCATCGCCAGCTCGCGAAGTGAGCGGTACGCTTCTTGTTCACTGAGCTGTTTTTTATCCATCAACAGGCCCTTAGCGCGCTCAATCACTTTGCGTGCCGCGAGTTCTTCTTGCGATTTTAGCAGCTCACTACGCAGCGCCTCGCTAAGTTTAAAACGCTCCATCGTGACTTCGATAAGCGTCGGGACGCGGGCTGCTACGAGACCATCGACGACGAAAGATGTCACGCCTGCGCGAATAGCTGATCGCGCCATTTTCTCAGGATCGCTGTCCACAAAGACAAGGACAGGAATCGGCGTGTCTTCGAGCATGCCGGAGATTTTTTGAAGATCCAGATCATCAAGGACGGGCTTTGCAAACAGCACGATATCGATCGCATCGGCGGTTGCAGCAACAGTCTCTGCGAAGCTCGCTTCTGAAATAACCTGGATATTGTAACTTCCCTCCAGGCTGGCTCGGAGGTCTTGCGACACCGAAGACTCCGATGAGATCAACAACACGCTCACAGGTGAGGTTGGTGGAGCTGATTGCATGAAAACCTGCCTACTATTTCAAACCGATCCTTCGACATAAGCCGAGATCGGTATGGTGAATGGCAAGTAGAATATATCTTATCGTGTGTTCGAGCCTCAACTCTGATTAAGAATGAACCAAGACTGCCCAGACGCGAGGCTCGCGGGCTGATGCAAGTGTTTGAAATCCAAAGCGCTTAAGCGGTCTTTTATGCGGCATGTCTGCCGATTCTAGGAGTCGTCCCCGGCTTCATAACGTTCGGCGATCTGCGCGCCCATCTGATTCATCATGTCAAACAGGGCTTCAGGGTTCGATTGGCGTTGCTGCGCGGCCTCGAGTTCCATTCCTTTTGCGAAAATCAGTTCAGGCGTTTTTTCCTTGATGGCCTGGAGAATATCATTCGCCAAATCAGCTGGATCATCGCCGCCATCGATATTCGCATCGGATTTGCCGCGCGAAGACCCGTCTGCCGTCAACGCGTTGCGCGACACGTTCGTGGCAACCGATCCAGGCAAGACATTGGTGACGTGGATGTTGTGGCGTACCGAAACTTCTGTGCGCAGCGAGTCCATGTAGCCGATCAATCCGTGTTTGGCTGCGGCATAGGCCGTCCGAAGCGGCGGCCCAATCCGACCCGCGACGGAACTGATTGCGATGATATGGGCGCCGCCAGCCTCAACCATTTTTGGAAGCTGCAACTGTGTCAGCCAGATGGGGGCAATGAGATCGATATTGATTAGGTCTGTATAGACTTGCGGGTCGGTCTTGATTGCGAGGCTGCGTTGACTGACGCCCGCATTGTTCACCAGGATGTCGATTCCGCTGGACCAGGTCCATGCCTGATCGACCTTGCTTGCCAACACATCATAGTCCGTAACTTCGAAGTGCAGGATCAGCGACTCGGTTGGCAATTGATCCGCGACAGCTTTTAAGGCTTCGGTACGGCGACCAGACAAAACGATTTTTGCGCCAGCCGCAGACAGCGCTTTTGCGAGCGCCTCCCCAATGCCCGACGAGGCGCCTGTGATCCACGCGGTTTTTCCTGCAAAATCCGACATGTCATTCTCCCATCATTCTATTCTCTTGAAGTTCACTATTCGACAGTGCAGCTCTTGTGGCTAGGGGCGACGTCGCGGCCGGTCCTCAAATCGATCCGCGCCCCGGCGCGCTGCGCTCATCAAAACAATTTGACACTATGCCTTCTTGATTAAGTCAGCAGCTTCGCGTTTTGTCGCCAATCTCGAATTGTAAAGAAAGTCGTGTCGTGGATCAGAAAGCTCGTCTCACTCAATATGCTGAAGCCTTGCCGAAGGCAGAGCTACACTTGCACTTAGAAGGTAGCCTCGAACCTGAGATGTTGTTTGACCTGGCTCAGCGCAATCGCATTGATATCCCGTTTGCGAATGTGGAAGCTGTGCGTGAGGCGTATCAGTTCAGTCAGCTCCAGGACTTTCTCGATATCTACTATCAGGGCATGGGCGTGCTGCAGACAGAGCAGGACTTTTTCGATCTGACCATGGCCTACCTGCGCCGTGTCGCGGCCGATAATGTCGTTCATGTCGAAGTCTTCTTTGATCCACAAGGGCATACCGAGCGCGGTCTGCCGTTCGACGTTGCAATGAGCGGGACAAGTCAGGCCCTGAACGTCGGTGAAACTGAGCTTGGCGTCTCGTCTGAACTCATCATGTGTTTCCTCCGCCATCTC
Source organism: Pseudomonadota bacterium (assembly GCA_038526925.1). GTDB lineage: Bacteria > Pseudomonadota > Alphaproteobacteria > Caulobacterales > Hyphomonadaceae > Henriciella. Next base: position 1,554 of record JBCBGJ010000019.1, on the reverse strand, counting down.
GACGAGGACGATGCGATCAAGACACTCAAAGCCGCCGAGCCTTGGATGGATCATATCATCGGGGTCGGCTTAGACTCCTCCGAGGTCGGTCATCCGCCATCTAAGTTCGAGTGTGTTTTCGCTATGGCGCGAGATGCGGGGCTAAAAAGCGTTGCCCATGCCGGTGAAGAAGGGCCTCCGGAATATGTTCATGAGGCGCTCGACCTGCTGAAGATTGACCGTTTGGATCATGGAAACCGCTCTTTGGAAGACGCTGCGCTTGTGGAACGCCTAGCGAATGAGGGAATGACACTAACGGTGTGTCCCTTGTCCAATCTCAAATTGTGCGTGGTCTCCGATATGCAGGATCATCCGATTAAACACATGCTGAATTCAAATCTCAAAGCGACAGTGAATTCAGACGATCCGTCTTACTTTGGCGGCTACTTAAATGATAATTTCCGAGCCATTATTGAGGCGCTCGACTTAAACGATGCTGACATCAAGCAGCTTGCATTGAACAGTATCGATGGCAGCTTCCTGAATGATGAAGCGAAGCAAAAGCATAGAGCGTCGATCGAGGCTATTGCTTATTAGCGCCAACGCAGATTGTCTCGGTTCAGTTCGCTAATCGAAGACACGCCCATAAGGCGCATATCGCGCTCCAATTCCGTGCGTAGATTGCCGAGCGCGCGTTCAACACCAGCTTGGCCAGCGGCTGCGAGCGAATAGAGATAGAAACGCCCACCCGAAACGGCCTTGGCGCCAACAGATAGGGCCTTCAACACATGCGTCCCTCTTTGGACGCCGCCTTCGCAAACGACATCAATCTGATCTCCGACCGCGTCACAGATTTCAGCGAGCTGGTCAAACGGCGCGCGAGCGCCATCGAGTTGGCGACCGCCATGGTTCGACACCATGATCCCGGTGCATCCGATATCAACTGCCCGTTTGGCGTCTTCCATGCTCATGATGCCTTTTAAAGCGAATTGACCGTTCCATTGGGCGCAGAGCTTTTCAGCATCTTTCCAATTCATGGTTGGGTCGAGCATGGTGGAGAAATACTCGCCCACTGAAACGGCGAGATTCGTGCCTTCGCTCACATGACCGGACAGATGCGGCATGTCGAATTTGTCTTTGGTGAGAAAATTCCAAGCCCAGGAGGGGTGAGCGGCGAAACTGAAAAGGGATGATGGGATCAGGCGCGGCGGCGAGGTGAACCCGGTACGCAGGTCGCGCTCTCGGTTTCCGCCGGTGATCGTATCCACCGTAAGCGCCATCACATTGAACTTGGCGGCCCGGGCCCGCTCCAAAAGGGCATCGTTCAAACCGCGATCTTTGTGAAAGTAAAACTGGAACATTTTCGGGCCCGGCGCGACCTCTGCGATCTCTTCCACCGTGACTGTGGCGAGAGAGGAAACGCCAAACATCGTTCCGAATTTGCTGGCTGCCTTTGCGACAGCGCGCTCCCCTTCATGGTGAAACAGACGCTGCAAGGCCGTCGGCGCGCAATAGAACGGCATGTCGAGCTTTTGGCCCATCACCTCAACCGACATATCCACGTCTTCAACGCCA
>JBCBGJ010000018.1:0-14659 GCA_038526925.1 Pseudomonadota bacterium | reverse complement strand
GGCAACCCCGGTCGGACGAAGCTCGCTTGGCGTCTTGCTGTTTCAAGACATTTTGGTCGCGCCGATATTGATCTTCGTGGGCTTCACCGCGAGCCGAGGTGAGGCCGACCTTTCCACCGTTCTGATCCAAGCGCTGTTCAATGGCCTACTGGCGCTCATCGTGATCATCGCGATCGGACGATACTTGCTCCGCCACCTGTTCAGGCTCGCCATCAATGCCGGTGGGCGCGATTTCTTGATGGCGATTACTTTGCTAACCGTCGTTGGCGCATCCGTGATTACCTATAATGCAGGTTTGTCGCTCGCTTTGGGTGCGTTCCTCGCCGGGCTCTTGCTGGGCGAGACGGAATTTAAACACCAAACCGAAATCGATCTTGAACCGTTTAAAGGGCTTCTCCTGGGCTTGTTTTTCATGACAGTCGGATTGGCGATCGACCTATCCGTCGTCCTAGATAATTGGCAAATCGTCCTAGGCGGCCTGGCTGCGATGCTCGTGATAAAGGCTCTCTTTGCCTTCATTGCCGTTCGTATATTCGCTGGGGACACCGCTACATCGGTGGAGACCTCTTTCTTGCTCGCTCCGGCGGGAGAATTTGCGTTTGTCATCGTTGGCGCAGGCCTCGCTGCAGGATCCATCGCGGTCGGAACCTCGGCTATTGTCACGGCAATTGTCGCGCTCTCCATGTTGGTGATCCCGGCGAGTTGGCGCCTTGGTATATGGCTCGTGAAAGTGTCTGCATCTACGCCGCCCTCGCATGAAATCCCAAGCGATTTCAGCGCCAATGAAGGTCATGTCATTGTCGCTGGCTTAGGGCGTGTCGGCCGCGCCGTGACGCACATCCTGGAACGCGAACAAGCCGAAATCGTTGGCTTGGATACCAACCCAAAAACAGTCTCACATCAACGCGCACTCGGGCGTCAGATCTATTTCGGAGATGGCGGGCGCAAGGAAGTCCTGCAAAAGGCAGGGCTCGCACATGCCGGTCTGGTCGTCGTAACGCTAGACAATCAGGTCAGCGCGGAAAGCATGGTCAAGACAGCGCGGCATTCCCGGCCCGATGTTCCAATCCTCGCGCGGGCCCGCGACGCCGATCACGCACAACTTTTGTATCAAGCCGGAGCGACCTTCGTCATTCCAGATGCGATTGAAGCGGGCTTGCAAATGTCCGCGCGTGCGCTCGAGCAAATGGGTTATGAGAGCGAGGCGGTTCAGACGCTGATCACGTCAGAACGCGAGACCGAGTATCGCATGGCCACCGAGAAGCCGGACGACCCGAAAGACTAGAACGGCATTTTAAAGCCAGGCATCATTCCGCCAAAGCCCGCAGTGGCTTCTTTCATGGCGTTTTCCATCGCCTGATCGAGGTTCCGGCGCGCTTCACGATGGGCGGCTTTGACAAGGTCCTCGACGATTTCAGCCTCGTCGCTCATCAAAGACGGATCAATCTTGATCGCAACCAGCTCGCCTTTGCCCTTCAGGGTTACAGAAACGAGGCCCGCCCCGGCAATGCCCTCCGCCTCAGTCTCTTCGATCTTGGCTTGCGCCTCTTGCATTTTGGCCTGCATTTCCTGCGCCTGCTGCATGATCTTGGTGAGGTCTGTCATCGTCTCGTCTTTCTGAGCCTTAAGAAGTTCGCTTCAAGGGCACGACATTGTCGGTGAGGGTCGCCGGATCAAGAGGGGCACTGTTCTGCACATCCACCACTTCAGCACCCGGAATGGCCGCTAAGGCTGCCGCGATATCAGGATGCTGAGCAGCATCCTCAAGCACTTCTTTGCGCTCTCGTGTCTCTTTTTCTTTTTGTGTCTCAACCCCGGAGTCGGACAGAAGCACGTCCCAATCCATGTCGGTTTCGTATTCGAGAAAGTCGGTCAGGCGCCGTAAAAGATCTCGCGGGGCGCCCGGATCGACCGCGCAGACCAAGCGTCCCGGCTTGAAATTCTCAGCCCGGATGTATTTGCGCGCCTCGCCCCATAACCGCGCCTCTTTTCGTGTATCCAGATGATCTAAGACATCTCGAAAGCTCGCCATTTTGGCGTCGGATGGCTGTACCAATTGAATGACGGATTGTGATCCGCCCGAAGGCGAACTTGGGGCAGCGTCAGGCTTTCCCGGTGCGCCCGTGGCCCCTCCCCCACTCAGCATCCGTGCGGCTTCTTCTGGGCTCGGCAATCGGGCCGCTGTCACCAGACGAAGGACAACCATGCGCAAAGCCGTATCCGCCTCTGGCGCAGTTTGGGTGTCGCGATAGCCGGAGAGAAGGATCTGCCAATTGCGCTGCGCCTGAGCCGGGGTCAGCGCGGCTGCAAGTTCGTGCGTGCGCTTGGTCCAATCTGCAGGGCCCGGCAATTGGTAATTGTTCCCGGCGGCTTGAACCGTGGCGATATCAGCCGCGATCTCGAGCATATCCTTCAGGATAACGAGAGGGTCCGCCCCCGCGCGAACCTGATCCGCAACCTCTTCAACCGCCTTTTGTGCTTCGCCTTGAATGGCAAATTCAAACGCGTCGAGCAGGCGGAGGCGGTCGCCCAAACCGAGCATATCACGGACACGCTCACCGGTGACTTGATCTCCATCCAGCGCCTGAACGATGGCCTGGTCTAAAATGGAAAGCCCATCGCGAACCGATCCCTCTGCGGCGCGGGCGATCAAAGCGAGCCCTTCCTCCGAGACATTCGCGCTTTCACGCTCGGCAATCTTCGCAAGGTGCTTAGACAGTTCACCGCTCTCGAGGCGCTTCAGATCGAAGCGCTGACATCGAGATAGAACCGTGATTGGGACTTTGCGGATTTCGGTCGTCGCAAAAATGAACTTCACGTGCGGCGGTGGTTCCTCCAGCGTCTTCAACAAAGCGTTGAACGACGCGGTAGAAAGCATGTGAACTTCGTCGATAATATAAACTTTATGGCGCGAGGCGACCGGCGCGTATCGCACGCCGTCGAGCAGCTCACGCATATCAGCCACCCCGGTCCGAGACGCCGCATCCAGCTCCAAAACATCAGGATGATTGCCCGCCATGATCGCAGAACAGAAATCACCCGGCGGGTCGAGGCTCATGCTTGGGGCATCGCTGCCGTCGCGGGTGTAGTTCAAAGCCCGCGCCAAGAGCCGCGCCGTGGTCGTCTTCCCGACTCCGCGAACCCCCGTCAGCATAAAAGCATGCGCCACGCGTCCAGTTTCAAAAGCATTGGTCAGCGTGCGAACCATGGCCTCCTGACCGATTAGGTCAGAAAACAATCGTGGGCGGTATTTCCGAGCAAGAACCTGGTAGCCTTCGTCCTGCGGCGCGCCCATTTCGGCCTCTCCAAACATGGAGAAGGTCGCATCATCGCGTTCATTTTCTTCCGGGGTTTCGGGCGTTTCGCTCATGATAAGAGCTTATGGCAGGGACTCGGGGGAAGCGGCAACCAAATATCCGCATTTGGGGGGCATTGAAAACTGCGCTGAAAGTGGAGACTGGACAGTGACCCGAACGGAAAACTCGTTAGGGCTGCTTCGTTCCCGACCTGACCCGGTTAGCGAGGAGTTCGTCCACCGCCAGCCTCCGAGGGCTATATCGCCCTTAGGTCATCCCGTGACAAGGGGGGTGAAGCTGCTAAAGCCAGTCTTATGACCACTTCAAACGATATCCCCCTCGCCAGTCACCCGAACAATCGGGCAGCCCATTTCCGAACAGACGAGGCTTGGCTCGAAAATGCCATCAAGGCCGACAATGTTCTGGCCTTCCTAATGCAGAAGGGCCAACCGCTTATGGCCGCAAACGGTCAAAACCTCGTTTGGCTCGGGCCTGAAGTGGCGCAAATCTCGCCGCAAGGTGAGCGAATTTTCCTCGGCCAAGATAAAGCGGGCGCGCCGATCTTCGCGGTCGATATGGATCCCGCCTTCAAGCTTGAGGGCTCTTTGCTTCAGGGTTCAGGCGATTTCACCGATATGCGCGCGGCGGCGAGTGGCCTTACGGCGATGGAGGCTAACTTGGCGTCGACAGCGCGCAGCCTGCTGGAATGGCACAGAAACCATCCATTTTGCGCCAAATGTGGCGCCAAGAGCGAGGTGACTGAAGCAGGTTGGAAACGGGTTTGCCCTTCATGCGGCGCAGAGCACTTTCCGCGCACGGATCCGGTGGCCATTATGCTCGCCGTGAAAGACGGCAAATGTCTGCTCGGCCGACAAGAAGGCTGGCCCGCAGGGTTTTGGTCTGCATTGGCCGGCTTTGTGGAGCCGGGCGAAACGCTGGAGCAAGCCGCTGCGCGCGAACTCGAAGAAGAAGCCGGGATCAAGGCCGATCCAGCGTCCGCAGAGTATTTGTTCTGCCAACCTTGGCCGTTTCCGTCTTCTTTGATGGTCGGTATCATCTTAGAAGCGCAAACAACCGAAATATCGGTTGAGCAAGACGAGTTGGAAGCCGCACGTTGGATCACGCGTGAAGATGCCCGGCAGGTGCTGGCTGGCACCCATCCGGACATCTACGCGCCGCCGCCAATGGCCGTGGCGCATCACATTTTAAAAGCTTGGGCGGAGCGGGACGCTTAGCGCACCGACCCAAACTTGTAGACGCCAGCGATCGAAAACATGTTCACGCCGCCATCAAGCGCGTCATCGTCAACTTCAACGCGCGTGTAATCGCCTCGCACGCCAAGTTGCTCGGTGAACATATACTCGCCGCCTAAACCAAACGCGAAGCCATCAAGGTCGGCATCTGAAGACACGCCATTATTGGCGGTCTGCAATTCACCAGTCGTGTATCCAACGCGGCCTAATACATCCAGGTTCGGAATGACCGGATAGCGGGCGACGATGAAGCCACCAAACTGGTTCTCAAGCTCGGCTTCAGCGCCGCTGCCGCCATCAATTTCTTCTGCACCAAGTCCGAGGGCAGCTTCGAACTCTGCGCCGAGCAGCTCGTGAAACTCGATCCCGCCTCGGAAGTTTACGGCCTGTAGGTCCACACTATCGGCATCGAATGAAGTTAGTCCGCCCGTGATATACAGTTCTGATTCCGCGAGTGCATTAGGCGTCATCGTTACGCCGACAACCATTGCTGCTGCTGCAAATTTTCTCATTTCGTCCTCCTAATGAGCACGGGAAGATCCCGTGTTGGAGCGCCTTGAAGCAGAATTCGAGTTTCAATGGGGTGAAGTCTTCGTCATGAATTCAATTTTTCGATTAACCCTACCCAAGACCTGTTCGAAGCGTCGATCGCATACAAAAAACCCCCGCATGGGAGGGGGCCATGCGGGGGTGGTTGGCGACGCGCTGCTTACCTGCGGTCTAAAGAGGGGGAGAAAACCCTAGTCTTGCAGCACAGTCGGCCAATTTTCATTTGCGCTTGTGATGAAACCAGCGCGGTCTTTGTCCCACTTTTTCTGGATGCCCTTATTGTAGTTCAGATAGAGCTTGCCATCGACGACAGCCCAGCGGCGCGCGTCACCTTTTGCCGTCTTGCCTTGCGCCACGGCCCAGGCGCAATATCCGCCATATTGAGGAGCATATTTGGCAGGCTCGGCGAGGAAGAGGTTGAGGTTTTCCTCGCTCGCGAAGCGGAACTCAGCGCCTTCATATGTAGTCGTGTAGTCTGCGGAGCCTTTGGTCGGTTCACCGACGGTGAAATAGGCAACCGTGTCATAGCCTTGCAGAGCCAAGTTAGAGCGTTTTGCCGTGTAGATTGGATCTTTGTCAGCAAAGGCTGCGGGGGCAGAGACGGCAACAGGTCCAGCTGCAATCATGGCGGCGGCGAGTAGTGTGCGAAGTTTCATAGGTCTATCTTTCAGAAACAGTTTTGGGAGGTTTAGCGAGTTCTTATGAACGCGCTGGGAACAGAGTGTTTTTCAAGCCAGAGAAAATGGCGGCGAGTTCTTTGCGGCGAATGAAGGCGAGCCCCGCAGATGTGAACCAAACGACAACGGCCATGAAGAACAGGCCTCCGCCATCATTGTTTGGATCAATGCCAAGCGGCGTCCACAAGTGGAAGTTCACCGCGCCGCTCATCACGGCAAAAGCAATCAGAGCGCCCACCGCTTGCAGTCGGCGAAACGCTGGCAAAATTCCAACCAGTAAAAGCGTAGCGGCAACCAATTCGGCGGTTCCGATGACGTACTGGCTAAACAAGCCGGTCTGAGCGAAGAGCCCTTCAGCGCCAAAGCTAGCAGCCCATTCATTCAGCTTCCCAAAGATGGTTTGGGTTTCTGGCGCGTTTGTAAACTTGAAGCGCAAGCTATCTAGAAAAACCAGAGATGCGATGCCTGCAATCGCGTGTGGAGCATTCGTTTTCAGTTTGGAAATGAGGCCTGTGGTTTGGGCCTGCGGTGTAAGTGTATCAGTCATGGTCGTCATTGCGTCCTCCTTGCTATGCCCTTCATTTACGATGCCTCGGCTTCACTTACGAACCACGTGTGTGTGAGCCTTAGTCACGTCGGTGTGAGCAAATTGTGAGCCCATTGAGAGCGGACAAAAAAAGGGCTGCGGAAATGCCCGCAGCCCCAGTGTTTTAGGGATTATTGAAGGTTAAGCGGCGACGGTTTCGCGCTTTGATTTTGGGGTCCAAGCGTGCTTTTGGAACGCTTCGTTGACTGGCGTTTCAGCGACGTGATTTGTGTAGTTTGTAATCACTTTCATGGCGACGCCGAGGATCACTGCCAAGACCGATGCACGATCGTAACCGGCCGCTAAAAATGCATCCACATCCGTGTCAGAAACGAAGCCGCGATCGATCACGACTTTCTTTGTGAAAACACGCAGAGCTTCAAGTTTCGGATCAGCGATTGGGCGATCCTCACGGACGGCCTCAATGACAGTCAGATCCAGACCTTGGGCTTCTGAGATGGTTGTGTGCGCGGCCACACAGAAATGACACTCGTTCTCGACGCTTGCGGTGATCGTGACAACCTGCTGCTCAAGCGGCGAAAGGCCTGACTTCGCGAGCTGATCAGACAATTGAATGTAAGCGTCCAAAACTGCAGGGTTTTCTGCAAAGACGGCGTAGAGAGATGGAACGAAGCCCATTTTCTTTTCAATGCCGGCAATGAAATCGCGCGCGCCTTCAGGGGCGGTGTCTGGGGTGTGGAGAGTAAAGTTTGCCATTTTAGGCTCCTATTGAATTCGTGTTTCGGCGCGTCTCTGTGACCGTCGATGAACCGTAAATGGTACACCCCCCTCTTTCGTAGAACCGGGAGACGCTCCATATACCCCATGCAATTTCTGCATAGGAGCTGGTGGACATGGATCGAATAGACGCAATGAGGCTGTTTTTGCGGGTGGCGGATGCGGGAAGCTTTTCCCGGGCCGCGGCTGATCTTTCGATCGGACAGCCAACCGTGTCTCGCCGGATCCAAGACCTCGAGCATCAAATCGGCGCCGAATTGTTCCACCGCACAACGCGCGCGCTATCGCTGACAGAGGCGGGACAAAAGTTCTACGGACGCGCTCAAGATATTCTTTCGGAGTTCGACGAAGCCGAAGCCGAAGCGCGTGGCCTGGATCAGGAGCCAGTCGGCATGCTGCGTGTCAGCGCCCCGCACTCACTTTCGCAAATCGTGATCACGCCAACCATCGCGCCATTCTTGGACAAATACCCACATATCCGCATGGATCTGATGACGGATGATACTTATACGGACCTGGTCACCGAAGGCGTCGATGTCGCGTTCCGGTTGGGGGAGCTGAGCGACAGCGCCCTGATGGCGAAGCGCCTGCTTGTCGCCTATCGTGGGATTTGGGCATCCCCAAAATACATTGAGCAGTATGGGGCCCCTGCCGATCCAGAGAGTCTCAAGGACCATAACGGGCTCGTCTTTCGCCAATCCCTGCAGGGGCAGCAATGGACATTGAAACACATTGAGACCGGCGAAGAGCACCGGATCATGATGGACGGTCGCTTCCGCGGCTCGTCTGGCGACACACTCTTACAAGGCGCCGTCGACGGCCTTGGCGTCTTTATCGGGCCAGATTGGCTGGTATGCCCTCATGTAAAGTCGGGCGCTCTAGTAAGGATTATGCCAGACTGGCGCGGCGCCGACCTTCCTTTGTCCGTCGTTTGGACGGGCGGAAAACTCCGCGGCAAGGCGCGTTTATTCGTTGAGCATGTCCAAGCCGCCTTAGGCAGTTTGGAGAATGTGGGGAGCTAAGCCCCCCATTTGATCGACCTAACCTGCTTTCACGCTGGCAACCCATTCGTCAACGCGGCGCTCTAGGATAGCGAGTGGCATAGCGCCGCCGCCCAGGATTGTGTCGTGGAACGCGCGGATGTCGAAAGCATCACCAAGCTCTGCTTCCGCGTCACGGCGTAGTTCTTGAATTTTTAGCATGCCGACTTTGTAGCTGGTAGCTTGGCCAGGCAACACCATATAGCGGCGCACTTCAGAGCGCGCCTGCGCTTCGGTGATCGCTGAGTTTTCCATGAAGTAAGCAACCGCCTCTTCCTCGCTCCAGCCTTTGGCGTGCAACCCGGTATCAAGCACCAAGCGGATGGCGCGCCAAATCTCAGATCCAGCCCGGCCAAATCGAGATAGAGGATCAAGGTAGGTCCCCGGCATCTCAATCGCCAACCATTCCGAGTACAGCCCCCAACCTTCGCTATAGGCCGTAAAGCCAGCTTGTGTCCGGAAGGTCGGAACCGCGTCGAGTTCTTGCTGGATCGCGATCTGCATATGGTGGCCCGGCAAGCCTTCATGATAGGCGATGACTTCCAGCTCGCGCTTTGGCATCGCCGTCATGTCAGACAAGTGAGCATAATAAACGCCTGGACGCGATCCATCTGGAGTAGATGGGAAATAGTGCTGCGCTGCGCCGTCCTGTTCGCGGAAGGGCTCAACACGTTTTACGACCATGTCAGCCTTTGGCAGGATCCCGAAATAGTCAGGCAGCACAGACTTGATGCCGTCGATCGCTGCCGTCGCATCATCAATATAGCCTTGGCGCCCCTCATCGGTGTTCGGATAGTAAAGGCGCTCATCGTCTTTGGTATCGCGCAGGAACGCGAAGAAGTCTTGCAAGCTGCCTTCAAACCCAAAGTCGGCTTGGATGTCTTCCATTTCCGTGCGCAGGCGGGCCACTTCTGCGAGGCCAATCTCATGGATCTCATCCGATGTCAGAGCGGTCGTCGTTTGATTGGCAAGGCGCTCATTGTAATAAGCGACACCGTCCGGAAGCAGAGTCACGCCTTGTGCTTCGGGCGTTGCGTTTACGATGTCTTCTTCTTGCCAAGCAATGAGACGCTCATAGGCCGGCTTCCACTCCTCGACCAAGGCTGTGCGGATGTCAGCAGTGAGTTGGTCGGCTTTGGCTTGATCGATCTCGCCTTGCTCAAGCAAGTTGGCGATCTTGGCCTTTGCGTCAGCCCAGATATCGCTGTCTTCTTCGCTGTCATCAAACGGCGCGCCGGAGATGATTTTACCCGCTTCTTCAATCACCGATTCAAACGCGAAGTATGGCGGGCGAACGCCAGCCTCGGCATTGGTTTTGGACAGTGTGATGAGCTGATCAATCGCTTTGGCGCTGCCGGAGACGCGCAGCAAATAATTGTCCATGTCTTCGCCATCGATCACTTTGTGGAAGGCGATCAAAAGTTGCGGGAAGAATGTGTGGATGGCCTGCATCTGATCGAAGATGTAGCCATTATAACGGAAGGCGTCCGCAGCTTGCGCCGTTTCCGCCTGATACATCCAAATATCGTAAGAAATCTTCGCGTCTGGCGTCAGCTTGTCATAATCAAAGCTGTCAGCGAGCTCAGCCGCATTATCGAGCGTCCGTTGCAGCTGTACATCTTGAGCGGCCTCCGAAAAGTCATCAATCTCGCCTTGGCGTTCATCACGGCCCAGGAAAGTCAGCTGGATCGGGCTTTTAAGCGTTTCAGCCTCATACTTTTCCTCAAACCAGGCGTTGAGGCGTTCTGTTTCAGCAGCAATTTCTTCAGCTGTTGGGGCGGCGGCGGCTTCCGTTGTGGCTGGATCCGTCGCGGAGGAGCTAGGCACTCGCACCTGATCACAGGCTGACAAGGTAAAAACAGTCGCAAGTGCGATCAATGACGTGCGCATGATAATGATCTCCAAAACATCAAAAAGGGATGGATAGACCGCCAAGAGCAGGTATTTTGCAGGCGAACAAGCCTCTTAAGGCAGAGCGCGAAGCACGCATCATCTTCTGTTAAGGCGCCTTACTTTAGCAAAATAGACTACAAACCCTGTTGGCGGAGACACATTTGATGCTCAAACCTCTTATCGCAGCTATGAGCGCTCTTTCTCTGTCGGCTTGTATTGTGACCTCGACAGCGGGGCTGCTCTTTAGCGGCGCCAAGCTCGCGGGCAAAACCGTCTATTTGACCGGAAAAGGCGTCTACCAAGTCGGCAAGCTGACCGTCCGCGCCGCCGACGGCGTGCTGGATGGCACGGAACGCATGCTGCGCCTGACAACCCTCACGGCGGACGCAACCGGCGCCGTCCTCCGAACAACTCGCGAAATTCATTCGAGCGCCCTTGAGGCAGAACTAGCGGCACTTGAACGAACGGAAGGCGTGATCGAAGTTATTGTCGAACCGCTGGACTAGTCCCTTTTATCTTCTTCGAACCCGGCCTATATTGGTAGCGTTCTTTTGAACTATGGTGATAAACGCGCGTGTAATAAGCGGTTCGGACCCGGGGGCGGTACCCGGCGCCTCCACCAAAGACCCTCCCTTCAGCGGGTCATTTGGGGGCGAAATAGGATCGACGGACGTGTAAAGACGAAGCTTTCACCCGCATGAGCTGCGTTAGAAGCTCACTCAACAATAGTTGCTAATGACAACTTTGCTGAAGGTGAACTGCTCGCTGCGTAACGCAGTGCGTGGAAAACCGCTTTAACTCCTAGGGCATCAGCGCCTTAGGCGGGGCCCGGAGGCGCCTGGCAACAGAAGCCTCCACTTTTAAGTTGTAGAGTAACGCCTTGTGCAGTGGACATTGCAGAAAGCGCTTAACCAAAATAAGAAACTTCCCATCTGGGGAAGATGCAGAAATAGGCTCGCCTAACGCATGAACAGCGTTGCGAGCTAAGTTCAGAGAGGATAGTCGTCTTCTCTTAACTGGGAGCGGGAAATGACCGACTATATCGGCTATGAGGCACTGACACAGGCGGCTATGCGCGGCGTCGTTCGCGAAGCCATGCGCCAAGCAGCCAAAGGTTCAGCCCCTCCAGGCGATCACCATTTCTATGTCACGTTTCGGACAAAAGCGCCCGGCGTGAAGATTCCAGATCACTTGATCGAGCAATTCCCAGACGAGATGACCATCGTCATCCAGCACCAATATTGGGACCTCGAAGTGCATGATGGTCACTTCGAAATCGTTCTGAAATTCAACCGGGTCCCGCAGCATCTTTCAATCCCATATGTTGCGATGACGCGTTTCGTTGATCCTGCAGTGAATTTCGGTGTGAGCTTTGAAAAAGCACCGGCGAGCGATGACGCCAAAGTCGTTGACCCAGCGCCTGAGCAGGCTGAGGCCACCACCGAAAACACTGAAGCTCCAGAACCAGAATCTGGTGACACTGTGGTCAGCCTCGACGCTTTCCGTCGCAAGTAAGCATGTCTAGCCCCGAACAAGACGAGAAACCGCGTGTCTCAGACGCCGAAATGCTTGCGCGTTTTCAAAACAGTAAAAAGCGTCCCCCCTGTTCCGACACACTCGGGATGCGCCTGACGGAAGTTGAGCAAGATGCGCAGCGGATCCGGATGGATTTTGACGTGCCTGGCATGTTTGCGAACCCAACCGGCGCGGTCCAGGGCGGCTTTATCGCGGCGATGATGGATGAAGCAATGAGCACTTGTTGCATTATTGCCTCAAATGTTACCATGACGGCCCCGACGCTCGAGATGAAAACATCGTATCTTAGGCGCCTAATGCCCGGAGAGGCCCATGTCGAAGCCAGAATCCTAAAGTGGGGGCGTTCAGCCGCTTTCATGGAAGCAGAGTGCTTTGATAATAATGGGAAATTAGTTGCTAAGGCGACAGCCACAGCCATCCCGATGCCTTTCAAACGACTAGGCTAATATCGCCTGCGGCGTGAGATTAACCGTTTAACTCTCCTATGGTCGTTCGCTTTTCTCGCGAATGCTCTTGATCTTGTTGACGTTTTGCCTCTGTGGTACGTTGCGTACGCGAAATGTTCAGGGACGTTAAGTTTTGCAATTAAGTAGAGTTCTTCTGCGCGGTGTTGCTTTTTCGCTGCTGACCTGTGCTGCGGTCGCCGCGGCTAAAGCGGACTGTCCGTCGGCGAACTCTGTTGAACGCTATGCTGAAAGCTCCCGCGACGCACTCGTGGCCTTGAGCGGTGCTCTACCCGCGGATCAGTACCTAAGTCTAGAAAATCGATATGCAGCCACCATCGTTATGGAATGGAGCTTGATCGGCGTGGACGCGATCCAAGACGATGACGCAGCGCTTTCAAAACTCACGGCCTGTTTTCGCGATCAAATCTGCGGTGCAGATGGAAGCGATGCCATCGACCGACAGCTCACCGACCTTATCCAATCCGGCGATCTTGATACACCCGCCGTTGCAGAAGCGCTGACAAACGCGCCAAGCGATTCAATGCTGGAATGGGCGGAGATCGAACTCGGCTGCCGCCCTGCACCGGAGCCTGAGTTAGAGCCAGAAGCAGAGGCGCAAGTCGAACCTGACCTCATCTCCGATACGGATGCACCGCAAGACGACGTTGGCGAGCTCCAAATTTCCGAAAACGCAATTGAACCGCAACAGGATGAGGACACAGACGAGCTTGCTTCGATATCTGATGATGATGACAGCGACGAAGTAACGGCGCTCGCCGTCCAGATAACGCCTCTACCCACGAGCACTGGCGATCCCCGCGACCTGGTCCAAACAGCAGCGGCTTTCATTGCCTCAGGCGACGTTGAACGCGCTATTCCACCGCTTCGCGACGCTTGCTTTTTTGAAGTCGCGGAAACGCAATCCTCAATTGCCTGCGAAACCCTCTTGGACGTATACGAAGCGCGCACGCTCTACGGAAACGAGGAGGTGGCCACGTCAAACTATCTAGCGTTCTCTGAAGAAATATGTAGCGGCGGCTATATCAATGGATGTGAGAACATGGCGCTCTATCTCCGCGCCGCCAACACAGATGGCGCCTATGAGCGTGGTGTCGAGTTTACGGCCCGGTCTTGCAACCTTGGCGATGCTGACGCCTGCGCGACGCTCGCTCAAGACCACATTGAGGGACGAACAGAGTACCAAGATCTAGCATTCGCACGCACGACCCTTGAACGCTCGTGCGAGCTCGGTCGATTGGAATCGTGCCGCGACCTCGCCGATCTCTATGCGCGCGGTGTCGGAGGCGAAGCAGACAATGCCCTTGCGCTCGAAGCGGTCGCCCTCGCCTGCCCCGCGGCCGACGCGCGCAGCCCAGACCTATGTGTATCAGCTGCCGATTTCGTACTGATCAATATGAAATCTAGTGAAGAGCGTGCGGCGCAAGTGAGAGACTTCACCAAGCGCGCATGCGACATCGGCCATGGGGTTGGATGTGCCTGGTATGCTGAAGACCTTGAACTTGGCATTGGCGGTGAAGTCGACACCAATGCCGCACGTGAAGCCAGACTGACAGCCTGTGAGTATGGTGACACAGATAGCTGCCGTCCGCGCTCTTAACGCACAGCGCTACCCGAGTGCAGCGCGAACAGTTTCAAACCCGATCATCAATATACCGACCAGGCTGACGCTCCACGCCATGGACCGCAAATAGGGAACACCGATCAGGTAAAGCGGCGCAAACAGGACGCGCCCCAGCAAGTATAGCCCCGCGCCCCAAATCGTGAGCGTCGAAGAAAGATCGGAAATCGAGACGACGAGCGCCAAGGGGACAAAGACGGTCATACCTTCAATATGATTTGCGACTGTGCGCGCCGTTCGCGCCTGTAATTCGCTTTTATCGCGTGCCTCATCCCGGTTCCCAAGGCCCCACACAAGCCCCTGATTCACAGGAACGAGCCCGCCTTGAAAGCCTATTAGGGCAGCCAAGATCACGGTGGTCCAAACCACTACCTGCAACTCAAAACCCATTTCTTTGTCCTCCTAACGTAGTTACTATTATTTTTGTAGTTACTAGATCTCATAAAGCAAATTCGCTACAGGAACGCAATGGCGAAAAAGAATCTCCCTCTTTGTCCGGTCTCGCGCACGGCGTTTATCATTGGCTCGAGATGGACCAGTGAGATCATTCGCGAATTGGTGGATCACGGTGCGCGGCGGTTCTCAGACTTCGAAACCGTGCTGAACGGAATTGCGCCGAACACGCTCTCTAATCGGTTGAAAATGCTGGAAGACCATGGCGTGGTAGAGCGGAAAATCTACGATTCCCATCCACCGCGATCTGAGTATTTGCTAACAGAGAAAGGGCGCAAAATGCGCCCTATCATCGATGCCATGAGGGCTTGGGGGCGGGATAGCTCTTAGTTCATTTCCCTGACGCGCATATAGATCCCCTCTCGGTCCCCTACGCGCCGTTCAACGAGCAAACGCGCCACTTGGTGGTCGTCTTCAAAAGCGTTTCCGGTCAGGCTGTCGAGCAGAGCCTTCGCCAAATTGTCGAGGTCCATCCACGGCGCATCGCCCGTATACTCCATCACAATATAGACGTCGAAATCGCCATACCCAGGCCGAAGGCGCTGGAAATCTT
>JBCBGJ010000017.1:0-15300 GCA_038526925.1 Pseudomonadota bacterium | reverse complement strand
TACCCGCGCCCTGGCAAACGAGTGGGCGAGCAAAGGTATAAACGTCAACGCGATCGCGCCTGGTTACTTCGCCACGACAAGCTGAGCTCTGGCCGACCATACAAGATGCTGACCGTGCTCGATGAATACACACGCGAAGCGCTGTGCGTGCATGTCCGCGCCAGGATGGGGTCAGCCGATGTCTTGGAGGCGCTCTATCCACTCCTGCTCAAGCACGGGAAGCCGGACCACGTCCGGTCAGACAATGGCCCAGAGTTTATCGCAGGTCACCTGCAAGACTGGCTGACCAAAGTCGGCATCAAGCCACTACGCATCTATCCGGGGAGCCCCTGGGAGAATGGATACAATGAACGTTTCAACGGAACCCTGCGCCGCGAAATCCTGAATGCCGAGTGGTTTACATCGCTCCACCAAGCGCAAACCGTCATCAACACATGGCTTAGACAATATAATCGTGTCCGGCCGCATCAGGCGCTCGGCATGCGTCCGCCAGTCCCAGAAACCCTACTTCAAAGTGGCCCATAGAATGGGGGCTGGACACATTCCGGATCCAAATAACACGACGGGCGGCCTGTCTCGAGAGACAGATCCAACTTGCCCAGGCGGCGGTATCTTCAACCCTGAAGTTATCCCGAACGTGTTGGGTGATCCGAACACGCAAGGTCTCTGTGTGGACTTCACGCGTCCGGGCAATGACCCTGACACCACAACTCAGTCTGGTTGGGAATTTGCGTTCCAGTATGACCTTTCTGGGTGGGAAGATCGCCTCGGCTGGGCTTCCGGCTTCGGCGTCATCGCCAACTACACAATCCAGGACTTCTCTGGCGGTTCTGTTGTCGATACAACGTCCGGTCGCGGCCTGACTGTACTAGGCGATGTCAGCATTCCACGAGGTCTTCTGGACTTCTCTGAGAATGCGTACAACCTCACCGCTTACTATGAGAAGTTCGGGGTCTCCGCGCGAGCACGCTACACATGGCGTGAAGGCTTCCGCACCCAAGACTTTGGCGGCGGCGCGAACACGTCAGGAAGCTCGACTTTCAGCTTCCCGGTCAACACGCTTGATCGTGGGCAGTTGAATGCCAGCATCAACTACGCTGTGACGGAGAACTTCAATATCGGCATCGAAGCTGTGAACATTACAGAAGAGCCGATCATCCAGCGTTGCGTCAGCGAAGATGGCCCAACCTGCTTCGTCGGCTATCCAGATCGCCGTGTAACGTTTGGCGGCAGCTACACGTTCTAAGCGACCCCGTTGCAACACAAGTTGTGACAATCCTCCAACTAAAACGCCTCACTTTCGTGAGGCGTTTTTTTGTTCAGGTTTTCCGGTTTGATGAGACCGCTACCCACATCGAGATCGGATTAGCGAGAGAGCCATCCGCCATCGACAGCTAGCGTTGTGCCATGGACATAGTCTGACGCGCTTGATGCTAGGAACACGGCAGCACCGCCAAGCTCCGCAGGCTGGCCCCAACGGCCGGCTGGAATACGCCCTAGGATTTCGGCATTTCGCTTGGCATCCGATTGCAGAGCTGCAGTATTGTTCGTGGCGAAGTAACCAGGCGCGATCGCGTTGACGTTTATACCTTTGCTCGCCCACTCGTTTGCCAGGGCGCGGGTAAGCCCCATCACGCCAGATTTAGACGCCGTATACGACGGAACGCGTATGCCACCCTGGTACGATAGCATCGACGCGATGTTGATGATCTTGCCGCCATGGCCAGCATCAAAACAGCTGTTCGCAAATGCCTGACTTAGGAAGAAGAGCGTGCGCAGGTTCACGTTCATCACGCTGTCCCACTCCTCAACGGTGAAGTCTAAGGCTTCGTTGCGCTGGATGATCCCTGCATTGTTCACAAGGATATCAAGCCCGCCGAGTTTATCTCGCGTCGCTTTCAAGATATAATCGATCGCATCTAGCGCGGATAAATCTGCTTGGACGGTGCAGCTTTTGCCGCCAACCGCCTCTATCTTCTCAACTGTGTCATCCGGCGCGGATCGACCGACCAGTGAGATGGCAGCGCCGGCCTTCGCGAGCGCAAGCGCAATACCCTGCCCTAACCCGGTGTTTGCACCGGTCACAACGGCAACCTTGCCGCCGAGATCAAAAAGATCACTCATCACGTCTTCGCCTTATCTCAGTCGTTTAATTGATGTCGAGCTTATGCCGCTAAGACGGTTTTGAGATAGTCAGACATCTCTTTATCCTGCGAGTTCGCAAAGAAGTAGTCCGCGAATTTCTCACCCGAGATAGCTGCTTTCAGCAGGCTCTGATCAACAGACTTCAAAACGGTTAGCATGTCATGGCACGCCGCGGCCTTCACCGCGCCGAGAATACCTCGGTTCTTCGCCATGATCTCTGCACGCTCTTTAGGGTAGCCGACGCCGCGCTCGACTTCGAAGAGCTTGCGATAGCAGTCCTGCAAATTGAGCTCAGCGGCCCATCCAAATCCTTTAGCGTAAGGCATGGAGATTGCGTTTCCGTCATTGATCTGTCCGAACAGGAAGGCGTCAGTTGGATCAATAACCAAACCACAAATGACACCCGGCATTGCGTTGCAACCTAGCATCGAGCCCATCCCGGTTCCGCACCCAGTCACCACAAAATCGGCGGCTTTGGAGTTCAGCAAAATACCGGCGAGCAGTCCGTTCATAATGTAGGTCAGCTGCGCGTCGTCTTCGGGGCCATACATGCATAATGGAAAACTTCATGGCCGAGTGGATCAGCCACAGTTTTGAGTGCATCGTGCACTATCTCACTTTTGGCCGCCTGGCTGTTTTCAATAATCAGCGCAATTTTCATGGGGTCTTTCCTTATGATTGTTGTCCGCCAACTCACTCGCGCGCAACAGTGCAAGGGACCGGCATCAGGTAACCGGTGTCATATCATTATCGAAATTTGCGTTCAACCTTCGAATGCTAATTCAAAGCGCGGGTTGATTCTCGCAGTATGATTTCCGGGATGAAGCTCTCATTCGCCGACGCGTCTGCCCCTGAAAGACCGCGCATCAGCCCTCTCGCTGCCTCGCGCCCCATTTCCCGGATCGGTAATCGCACTGTCGTCAGAGCGGGCGCGATGCGAGACGCCATAGGCGTATCGTCAAACCCAACAATCGATAGATCTTCTGGTATCGATAGACCGAGCTTGCGAGCCGACGTGTATATTCCGATTGCCATCTCATCATTGCCGGCAAAAACGGCGGTTGGCCTGTTTGCGCGAGACAATAAGTTGTTCGCGGCTCGCGCCCCTGACTCAAACGTATAGCCCGCCTCGATTGTCAGCTCGGGCTCGAGCTCCAGACCAAATTCCTCAAGCCCAGCGCGGAACCCAGCCAACCGCTCATGCGCAGACCGAAAAGACTTCGGCCCGTGCACATGCGCGATTCTCTTATGCCCCAGACTCGCAAGGTGCCGCGCAGCTTGCGCCGCACCGTCAGCATCGTGAGTTCGCACCAAGCACGAAGCTTCGTCCAACTCTACAGAGGCGATACGGACATAAGCGCAACCTCTCTGCCTGAGCATCTCGCAAAGCGCTTCGTCTTCAGAGACAGACGGCGGCATGATCACGCCGGCCGGGCGGTGCCGCTCCACAAACCTCTCGAACTTCTCGATAAAATCTGGCTTCGTGCGATCAACCGGATGCAACACCAACTGATAGTCCGAACCCTCTAGTTCGTCGAGGATACCGCGCTGCATGTTGACGACATACTGAGGGCTTGGATTGTCATAAGCCAGGGCGATCAGAAAAGACCGCTGGAACGCCAGCGCTCGCGCTCGAGGATCTGGCGCATAGCCTTGCTCGGCCATGATTTGTTTAACCTTCGCGCGCGTCTCCGCTTTCACAATCGGATGGTCGTTCAAAACACGAGAAACGGTTTTCTTCGACACATTTGCGAGGCGCGCAATGTCATTGATCGTCGTATTGACGCGCTTTGGGGAAGACGCGCGCGATGAAACAAAAACACCTGCTTTGCTTTGTTTTTCGGGCATCAGAAACTCAAACTCACGCGACCTTGGACGAATTGTATAGCCTATCGGTATGAATCCAACGTCAAAATAGATACGAAACTCGTGTCGCGAGCGTTTAATCGTCGAGCGCTACAATTTCGATATCGATCTCCCCGAAACCTTCAAAAACGACTTTCGAAGTTTGACCGACAATCACGTCATGGATGCCCGTCAAAGCTCCGGAGGAAATGCGCAATCCTTTCGGTATTGGTAGACTGCGGCGCCTCAAATTTCCGACCAGAAAAGCTGCAGCTCCCAACGGCCCGGCAGGCGGCGCGGGCGGGAACGCTGTTCCGACGAGCGCTCCTTCGACGAAGGTTTCAACCTTTATGTTTGAGAGTTTTTCTGGCGACCAATTCGCGATTTCAGCCCCCACAATCATGCCGTGATTGTTTCCAAAATCACTGATGACCGCGAGCGGACCGATCACGTTAATGTCCGGCATCGGGCTGCTCGCGATTTCGACCCCAATCGAGCAAGATTTAATGTATGGGATAATCTCCTCAGCGGTCGGCTTTGCTGACTTGAGCGTCCTCAGATCACCGAGCTCCAACACAATTTCCGCTTCGACGGCAGCAAACCCGCCCTGAAAAACCGCCATTTGGACCGGCTTATCCTCAGCAAGGGCCTGCCGCTTCCGATAGATCGGACCGGTAACCCAATCTTGTCCAAGAACATCGCGCAAATGAGGCGGAATACCCCCTACTTTCCACGCCACCACCTCATCTTGCCAGAGACTGATTGAGCGGTCTTGCACCTGGTAGGCTTCACTCAAGTTCGATGGAAGCTCGCCAGGGAAGCTATCTAGAATACGTCGCGCCTCGCGAGCCTGTACCAACGTGTCCGAAATGTGGGCAATGCGCTGGGCCTGAGCGTTCATATCTGCAGTCTTTAAGAGCGACCTCATGGATAAACCTCACTAAAAATGACACCGGTTTCTTATCAAAGTACCAGCTTTTAGCAACTAGACACTCGGAAACAGAGGTTTTTTTAGGTAAGCTGGGCTACATTTGAGCAATTTTCAGGCACCCCATTGCAAAAATGACACCGGTAACCTAATCCTTATCTTGTGGGCAATTTTGATGTAACCGCTTCGGGAGAACCGCTTTGATCGTACGACGCAGCTCAACCCCGAGAAAGGAGGCAGAAAGCCCATATGCATGGCCCAGCATGGCAACCGTCGCTTGGCTTGCTGCGTTTATGCTTCCAGCCTGTGTTGCGCTCCAAGCTGCGAATGCTGACAATTCTTTGCTTTCTTCGCCATCAACTGCTGAGCTTCCAGATTTTTCATACGCAGGGTATGAATTCGGCTTGGGCACGATCCCGAACGAATCCGACATCACGATCAATGCCTCTAGCTATGGTGTCGTTGCCGATGATGGTTTGGACGATTCCGCAGCGTTACTCAAAGCGCTTGAAGCGGCGCACGCCGCTGGGGGCTCCGTCACACTCAAGCTCCCTAAGGGCCGGATCGTGGTCTCTGAGATCCTCCCCATCACCCGCAGCAACATTGTGCTGCGAGGCGCCGGTTCAGGTGTTGATGGCACAGAGATTCACTTTCCGCGCCCGCTTTCTGATATCGATTCATCGTCGAGACTGAACGAGCTGCGAACATATCTAAAAAAGTATGAAAAGCGCCAACGTGAGCCGCGCCGAAACATCGACGAACTATTCTCAGAGTACTCTTGGACAGGTGGCTTCATCTGGGTTCAAAAACCAGACACACGCGCAGCCTCCTATTTGGAAGAATATGATCCACCAATTCAAAAGCTAGCAGATATTCGGACCGGGAAACGCGGTGAGCGTTTTGTCCGGGTCTCCTCGACAGACTCGCTGAAAGCCGGAGATGCTCTGCAAATTCAATGGTTCAACCGTGACGGCGAAGGCGGATCACTCTTACGCGAAATATATGGGGATACGGACCTCGCGATTGGCTCCCATCATTGGACGTTTCCAGATCGCCCGCTTGTTAGACAAACAACGAGAATTGTTGCCATCCAAGGCGACAGAGTCGAAATCGGCGATCCGCTACTGCACAATATCTCGCAATCAACGCCAGCTCAGTTTTCAGAGTGGCAACATCTCGAACAAGTCGGGCTCGAAGACTTTTCTATCACCTTTCCAAATAGCCCTTACTTTGGTCACCACCTCGAGCGCGGATACAATGGAATCTATCTCACCAGCGTGATCGATGGCTGGGTGCGAGATGTTCGATTCCGCAATGCCGATAGCGGCATCCTGAGCTACAACAGCGCAAATCTGACGATTGAAAACATCCGGTCCGAAGGCGACCGCCCGGCTCACTATGCTGTGCATCTTGGAAATGTTCACAACGTTCTGGTGAGCGATCTGGTTGTTGAAAACCCTGCGGTTCATTCACTCACCTTCAACACGCAGTCGACAAAGAGTGTGTATCGCAATGCGACCGTTTTGAACGCGTCTGTGCTCGACCAACATGCCGGCGCCAATCATCAAAACCTATTTGACAATGTGACTCTCTACGTCAACGCTGACCGCAGAAACGGTTTGCCGTTTTACAACGTCTGGGACGGGAGTGGAGCCGGTTATTGGCAACCAGGTCATGGACGTTTTAACACAACCTGGAACTTGAATGTGATTGTAGAGTCCGGAGCCGGTCGCGAGGAAACGGTGAAACTGGATGGTCTCGCCGAAGGCCCGGGAGCCTTCATCGTGGGCGTTCAAGGCAACCGAAAATTCGAAGTCGACTATCGTCCGGCACCGAAAGTTCTAAGCGTAAACAAACCACCGCCCGTGCCGTCACTTTACGACTGGCAATTGGCTAAGCGTAAGAAATGATTTTCACCAGTTCCTTATGAACTATCGGGAAACGTCCTACTTCACTGACTGACCGGTTTGCGCCACTAAGCCCGCCTGCATCGCGGCAACGAATGCGGCGGACTGGTCCCACATGATGAAGTGGAATGCACCATCAACCGGGATCAGCTTGGCGCCAGGCAATACCGAGTAGAGGTCGTGATAGAAAGCCTCCACCACTGCCATGTTAGGGATAGCGTCGTCCTTTGCGTATATGACCGTTGTCGGCACAGAGATCGTCGATATCTCCGAGCGTAGATCCGTTACGAGAACCTCAGACATAGCTTGAGCCATCACGCTCCGGTCGCTTTCAACCGACCATTTTAGCGCGCGCGCAACATCAGATTCGCTTTTGGTAAGCGCACTTAACGCCTCAGCTTGGCGCAGCGAAAACACATCGTCACTTTGTGCCAACATCGCCGCTTTCATCATCGCGGATACCGGGGCGATGCTTTCAGCTGTGGCCTCCGGATCCATCAGGACGGAGAAGAAAGGCAATACGTCAACGATCACCAATCGATCAAACTTGGCGCTCGGTTCAAGCGCCGCTTTTAGCGCTGCCAATCCGCCCAATGAGTGCCCTACAAGCGACGGCGAGGTTTCGAACTGCCCAGAGTAGCGTGCGAGATCGGTAGCCAGGTCATCAAGCACGTTTTCGTTCTCATCATTGCCCCTAGCTGGAGCCCCGGCGAAGCCCGCGACTTGAACAATGTGAAACGTATATTGCCCGTCTAAGGCAGCGACGGTGCCATCCCAAACGGAAGCACTCGAAGCAAGTCCCGGAACCAATATGACGTCCGGGCCGGAACCAACTGTCGACACCGAAAAATAAGCGCTCTCAAACGAGGTGTTGTCTTCGCTTAAAGCCGCGGAACCGCCTTCTCTTCCGCATGCTCCCAGCCAAATCGATAAGAGCAATAGAGAGACAGTCGCGAGATATCGCATCTAGTTCACGCTCGCAGCCCGCGCTGCGTCCTTTTCATACGTTCGTGCAGACATGATGAGTGCAAAGACACTTAGCAGGTTTAGGACAAGCATGATTTCTAAGGCAGACTTCAGCGGCATCGCTTCGCCCAAGCTTGCAAAACTGTCACTTAGCCATCCCACAATCGTTGGGCCACCACCGATGCCGATCAAAGTGAGGCAAAACAACATAAACGCGGACGCGAATGCGCGCATTCTCAGGCCAACGAGTTCCTGCGACGCGGTATAAGCAATGCTCGCATATATTAAGCCGATAAAGCTCGGTACGAGATTCCATGCATAGGCCATATTGATGGAATTAGCCTGCAAAAACATCCACGCAAATGGCAATGCAAGCGCAGCGCAAATTGCGATCATCAAAGGCCGCCATGCCAGGCTTCGCGCTGATAGCCGGTCACACACCTTCCCGAGCAGGATGGCGCCAACACTTCCAAAGCCGCCGATCAAGAGCCCCAATGGAACCGCGATATCAGCAGGTCCAACGTCATAGGTTCGCTGCAAGTGGCTGGGCGTCCAAGCCAGAAATGCATTTGCGGATACACAGATCAAACAGCACCCAGCTAAGAGCCAAAGGAATGAGCTTTGCTTGCCAATAAAGGCCATCGTCTCGCCGAAGCTGGAGGCCTCCTCCGCGGTTTCGCGCTGTTCGATTGCGCCGCGTTTTGGCTCCTTCACGGTCATCCAAACGAGGAGCGCCAACAGTACCCCGGGAATTCCAGCAACAAAGAAGGCAACGCGCCATCCGAAAGCTTGGTAGACAAAGCCTCCGATTACGAACCCGGCGAGGATGCCAAGCCCAATTCCGGACGTGTAAATACCGAGCGCAAAAGCGCGTTCCTTTGGCGCGTAGAGATCTGAAATCATCGATGTTGCGGGTGGTGTGCCGCCGGCTTCGCCGACGCCCACGCCCATGCGGGCAACCAAAAGATGCCAAAAATTCAATGCAAACCCGGACAGGGCCGTCATGCCGGACCAGGTTGCCAGCGCGATTGAGAGAATGTTGCGACGGTTTCCGCGGTCCGCCCACATCGCGATTGGAATTCCAAACGTTGCGTAGAAAACTGCAAATGCAAATCCGGTAAGCAGGCCGATTGCACTATCGCTAATCTGAAGATCGGCTTTGATCGGTTCGACCAGGATCAGAAGGATTTGCCGGTCAATATGGTTGAACGTGTAGACGAGGGTCAGAATAGCGAGCACATAGGCTCGCCCGCCAAACTGACCCCCGTTCTGGGAGGAACTCACCGCGGTCATTTCCGTCTCGTGAGCTTAGAAGTCGACTGACAATGACGCAGTCACTGTCGTTGGCGCGCCATAGAAGGCCGAGTATGCGCTATCCACGCCAAGTTGGCTTGGTGTCACGAAGTTGTAGGCCGCGACGCGGTATTCTTCGTCCGTGAGGTTGCGTCCATGCAGACCCAATCGATATTTGTCGCTTGGCGATGTCCAAACAATGCTGAGATCGGCGAGTGTGTAACTCTCAGGATCCAGCGCTGGACCGCCCGCTGGGAAGAGCGGATTTACGCCTGCGGCAAACCCAGAATTCTCGACATTGAACAAATTATACTCATCTCGATAGGACAATGCGCCGGTGACTGAGATCTCACCATTATCACCGAAATCATTTGTGTAGTTGAGAGAGACTTGCCCCTGCAGCTCCGGCGTATTCTGAGTCACAAACTGATCTGCGATGTTAACATCCGCAGAGAGGATTTCAGTGATCTCAGCGTCGATTATGCCGAGGTTTCCAGACAGCGTGAATTGGTCATTCAGGAACCAAGTGCCCTCAAGTTCGAACCCGGTATATTCAGACTCACCCGCATTGAAGACAGACGAAACGAATGTGTCATTCACCCCATCTCCATCCGAGTCGGCCCCGCTCTGAACTGTGATTTGTTGATCTGTGTATTCGGCAAAGAAGATCGCGGCGTTCAGGTTCAACGTGTTATCGAAGAAAGAGCCTTTGGCGCCGATTTCGTAGCTATCGACAAATTCAGGTCCAAAGCCCTGCTCGGACAGCCCCAACGGATCGAGGTCTGCCCGCGCGCGCGGGTCAAATCCGCCAGCTTTGAAGCCTTGGGCATAGGTCGCATAAAGGTTCAGATTATCAGTCGGCTTGTATGACAGAGACACTCGCGGGGTGAACTCTTCGTCTGACCGGTTCAGATTTTGAAAGTCTGTCTGAGTCACAAAGAAGACTGAGCTCGTATTCGCAGGATCGAAAGATCCCGATCCCAGCCCCAGCCAGAGCTCACGCAGAACGTCGGCCGTGGTTTCATCTTCGGTATAACGCCCACCAACGGTCAGCGCCCATTGATCGGTAAAATCATAGGTGAAATCGCCATAGATCGAGAAATTCTCTTTGGTCTGATCACCACCTTGGAACACGGTCAGCCCAAGCCCACCAAGGATAACATCGAACGCCCCATTCGCGTTGCCATCTAGATAGTAGACGCCGGCGACACCGCTCAACTTGTCGCCCGTGAAGAGCAGCTGAAGCTCCTGACTGAACTGGTCGTCGGCGTAAACCGCCGGGACATCAAAGTCTGGTTGAGGGAGCGCATCAAAATCAATTGGCGTTGTGGTTTCGCCCTCTCGATAAGCCGTAATCGACTTCAGAGTGACCATGTCATTTACGGTCCATTCCGCGGTCAGTGAGTAGCCCTCAGTTTCGACGGAATTATCGTCTCCGAGACCCGCGCGCGTATCAAAGACATTACTCGTAACCGGCAGCGTTCCGTCAGCCGAAGGTAGCAACCGATGACCATGCTTGGCATTGGAATCGTCTTCCGTTCGATCATAAGACGCGCGGACAAAGAAGCTGTCGCTCGGCATCCATTCCGCGCTCAGTCGATAGGCCAGCACGTCTTTGTCATAATGCTCCGCGCCCGTGTTCAGGTTCTCACCAAATCCGTCGCGTGTGTATTTCGCAATTGCGCCACCGACGGCAAATGTTTCACCAATCGGTGTAGATCCGGACACAATGAGGTCAGCTTGATTGAACGTGCCCAGATTGACCTTTGCTTTCAGATCCGGCTCATCATCCATACGGCTCGTGACGTATTTGATGGCTCCGCCAATGGTGTTGCGCCCATAGAGCGTACCTTGCGGGCCTCGCAAAACCTCAATCCGGTCAATATCAAAAATATCCAGAATCGCGCCTTGCGGGCGAGCGATGTACACGTCGTCTACATACAATCCGACGCCAGGCTCAAATCCCCATAGCGGATCTTGCTGGCCGACGCCGCGAATGAAGGCAATCAGAGTTGAGTTCGATCCGCGTGCGACCTCAATCGTTGCGTTTGGGGTTGCGCGCTGGATTGAAGTAATGTCGACCGCGCCGGTGGCTTCCAAGTCTTCACCACTGAATGCCGACACAGAGAGCGGCACGTCGAGCGCGTTTTGCTCGCGGCGCTGGGCCGTAACCGTCACGGTTCCGAAGCGTCGAGCGTCTTCATCGCCTTGTTCAGCATCTTGCGCTGTCGCAAGGCCCTGGCCGAGGCCAAGCGCTAGAGTTGAAGCAACGCTTAGATTCAATAAGGATTTGATCGTCGTAGTCATTGTGGTCCTCCCGCGGACTTGTCCTTTTTGGGAGGACTTAAGTCGCGGGCATCACCACCGCCTATGACCCATTAGCTTTTCCGGAGTGAACACTTTCGCTCAAACTGTCTGAGTAACACCCGCATATCTCT
This sequence comes from Pseudomonadota bacterium, assembly GCA_038526925.1. GTDB lineage: Bacteria > Pseudomonadota > Alphaproteobacteria > Caulobacterales > Hyphomonadaceae > Henriciella. The sequence goes on along the minus strand of JBCBGJ010000017.1, from coordinate 3,778 downwards.
GCGCATATTTCGCCGGCGTTTCACCTTGCCAGCGCTTGAAGGCGCGATTGAAAGCGCGGATATCTGAGTATTCCAGAGCATCGCTGACTTGCGCGACAGAGTATCCCTTTTGAAGTAAAGCCGTCGCTTCCTCCAAAAAATGCTCGCTCATCAGGGCGCGAAAATTCGTTCCTTCTTCTTCCAAGCGTCGCCGGAGCGTTGCGACACTCATGGACATACGATGCGCAACGAGATCCTGTTGGGTCATGCCATTCCGAATAAAATCGAGCGTCCGTGTACGGTAGGATTGCTGCAGTTCGCCTGGATCGTACCGCTCCAAATACGCAATCACGCGGCTGAATACGCCTTCGGAACTCATATCGAGCGCTTGAGGCGCCGGCATTGGCTCAAGGGCAGACACTCGGTCGAAGCAGAGTTCATAAGCATCATGCCCGTAAGCAATAGGCGCGCTCCAGAAACCGAGATGGGTTGGACTGTTCTTGGGGAGTTTCCTTTTTACGGCGACCCGCTGCAACGCAGCCCTCGCGAGACCGCCGCTGAGGCTGTCCAGCAGGCATAGCACTTTTATCAACACACACTCACCCACGAAGTGGACCATGCTCGGGTCGTCTTTCATCGTGTAGGGAAAGTTCGCATCATTGATGATCAGCGTGATCGTTCGATCTGTCGTCCGTACGGTATTATAGTGTTCGCCATGCATCATGTTGAAATACTGCGCGAGATTGTGAAGCGCCTCGCTAAGAGTGGTCGACTGATTGATCTGCGACGTGACGAACGCCCCGGTTTCGTATGTGAGTTTTCGTTCTGAAAGGTGCGCTGTGAGATCGTCCAAACGCCGCGCAACTTCGCCTTCAATGCGAAAAAACTCGACCAAAGACACCTGACCGCCACTCAAGGATGATTGAGACGCATTCGTGTTTTGATGACCCAAGCTCCGCAAAACATCGTCCACATCAATACCGGAGCGCTGCGCTTCGTCGAGAAGCGATTCAAGCTGCGTGACGGAGACGAAGGCGGCGCGTTTCAATTAAAAATCCAAGACGATTGATGAGCTGAGTATACGGGCGATCGACGCAATTGAAAACGTCGATTTGGCGAAGTGTGCCCCCTCGTGCATCGATGAGCCACCAATTAGGAAGCCTATCATGACCATCGCTAAGGTTCGCTCCGGAACAATACCTATGACGGCGTGAACCCGATAACACTCTTGGGGAATCCCTCGCGATTTACACGACAAACCAGTTGCATTTCCAATGAAGTTCAATGAAGTTCCCGGCAAACAGGAATACTTTGGGGTATATTATGGCGACACAGCTAAAACGCGCGGCCTTGCTTATCGGGTTCGCTCTCATGGCGCTTGGCTTGGGAGGGCTCCCTCTTTCTAACGCACAATCAGATGACAGTGAAAAGAGCGCCCTTGCCTCGCTCCCACTCAGATTGATTGGCCCCGCATATCCATCGGGACGTGTTTCGGATTTCGCATTCTTCTCCGGCGGCCATCATGATTATCTGGTCGGCGTCGCCTCTGGCGGCCTTTGGCGCACTCAAAATGCTGGGGCGACTTGGACGCCGATTTTTGACAATGAAGGCACTTATGCGATCGGCGTCGTCGAGATCGCGCCCTCAGATGAGAACACAATTTGGGTCGGCACCGGCGAAAACAATGCGCAAAGATCAGTCGCTTTCGGGGACGGCGTTTACAAGTCCAGCGACGGAGGACGCACCTGGAAAAATATGGGCCTCAAAGAGTCTGGGCATATCAGTCAAATCTGGATCCATCCTGAGGATGCGAATACCGTTCTGATTGCAGCGCAGGGGCCGCTTTGGTCTGAAGGCGGCGATCGCGGACTGTTTAAGACAGTCGATGGCGGCGCGACCTGGACCACGCTGCTGACGCTGGATGAGCACACCGGCATCAATGAGTTTGTGATTGATCCGAACGATTTCGATACGATTGTCGCCTCTAGCTATCAGCGTCGGCGTCATGTTTGGGTCCTGATCAATGGCGGCCCAGGGTCTGGAATTCACCGCACGACAGATGGCGGGGAGACCTGGACGGAAGTTAAAGCGGGTCTGCCGAAAGATGATATGGGCCGGATCGGCCTCGCCGCCGCGCCATCTGAGCCAGACATGATCTACGCCATCGTTGAGGGCCAACCCGACGAACAGGGCGTCTATCGTTCAACTGACTTTGGCCAAAACTGGGAAAAGCGATCGGGTCACATGACGACCAGCCCGCAATACTACAATGAGATCATCGTCGATCCCAAAGACGCCGACACGCTATATTCGCTAGACACATTCTCGAAGCGCTCAATCGATGGCGGTAAGACATTTACCGATCTAAGCGCGGCGCACCGTCACGTCGATGACCATGCGCTATGGATCGATCCAAACAATACCAGCCACCTCATCATTGGCGGCGATGGCGGTATTTACGAGAGCTGGGATGGCGGCAATTTGTGGCGCCACATGAACAACCTTCCGCTCGTCCAATTCTACCGCATCCAACCCGATAATGCTGAACCATTTTATAATGTTTGCGGCGGCACGCAGGACAATAATTCCTTATGCGGGCCCTCCAGAACAGATTTGGTGCACGGCATTGTAAACTCCGACTGGCATATTGTTTTGGGCGGCGACGGTTACAAACCTCAAATCGATCCGCGCGATCCAAACATCGTCTATACTCAATACCAGTATGGCGGATTGGTCCGCTATGACCGCCGCACGCATGAGCGCGTGTTCCTAACCCCGCAGCCGGCTTCTGGAGAACCGGCATATAAGTGGAACTGGAACACGCCGCTGCTGATCAGTCCGCATAATCCGGACCGGATTTACTTTGCGGCGGAGTATCTTTTCGCCTCGAACGACCGGGGAGATAATTGGGACATCATCAGCCCAGATCTGACCCGCCAAATCGACAGAAACGCGCTCGAGGTTATGGGCCGTGTGTGGAGCGTTGATGCCATCGCCAAGAACGACTCAACCTCAATCTTTGGAGCCGCAATTGCTTTGAGCGAGAGCCCTCTTGTGGAAGGCCTCCTCTATGTCGGCACCGATGATGGTGTGATTTCGGTGAGTGAAGACAATGGCGCGACCTGGCGGCGAAGCGAGACCACGCGCGGGGTTCCGTCCATGACGCTGGTTGAGGATATCATCACGTCTACGCATGATGGGAACGTCGCATATGCTGTGTTCGACAATCACAAGCGTAATGATCACAAACCTTATGTATTCCGCACGGACGATCGCGGACGGTCATGGCGCGATATATCGGGCGACCTGCCAGAATGGAGATCTGTCCATACAATTGCTGAAGATCATGTCGATCCAAACCTTCTCTTCGTTGGAACCGAATTTGGACTCTTCTACAGTCAAAACCGTGGACGAAACTGGACACAGCTCAAGTCGAATTTCCCGACCATAGATGTGCGCGATATCGAGATACAGCGCCGTGAGAACGATCTTGTTGTCGGGACCTTTGGGCGCGGGATCTATGTCCTGGACGACTATTCACCATTGCGCACCAATGCAGATCAAATCCGCGAAGCCGAGGCCACTCTGTTTCCGGTGAGGGACAGCTGGATTTATGTTGAAGGCGATTTGTGGGGCCCCGCAGGAGGAGCGCAAGCCTTTAATGGTGACAATTTCTGGTTCGCCGAGAATCCACCGTTTGGAGCCGTTTTCACCTACGTCATGCGGGATAGCTTGAAGTCTCTTTCGAAAACTCGGCGGGCCGCTGAAATCGACTTGGAAAAAGAAGGCGGTGATACGC
>JBCBGJ010000016.1:0-15879 GCA_038526925.1 Pseudomonadota bacterium | reverse complement strand
AGCCTTTTCGAGATCGATCTCGGATTGCAGCCATTGCGCGATGAAGTGCAAGCTTTCTTCTTTGCCGTAGATCACGCGTTTCAGAGCCGTATTGATCGGGGTCGCTGCCCCCTGAGGCCCCACAAGAACGAACTTGTCGAGACCTGGGTCCCGTCCGTAATGCTCTGCAAAGACGGGATTGGCGGCGAGGAAAGTATCAAAGCGCTCCCAATGCCACGTTAAGTCTGAATTGGCGCGAATCACTTGCCCCAAATACAGTCCGGCAAACATCACTGAATTATCACCGCGCCCGTCGAGAACAAGCGTTTCTCCGACACCGCCGACATTCGACTGTAGGCGATTAATCGTGTGGATATCGGCCAGCCAGCGATCGATGACCAATAGACTTTCCATGGAGTAATCGAGTTTCGATCGGTCCAATCGGTTTGGTAAAAGGATCAATTGATCCCCCTCTGCACTCATAAAGGTCTCGAGGGCATCTGCGATATTCGCGACTTTAACAGCCTCCGCCTCTTGGTAACTTTCAACCAATACGGCGCGCTCTGTCGTCGGCGCAGACGCACAAGCCGCCATCGCAATGAGTGGCAAAAGCCCGCAAAAACGGCACAGGTTCGTTAATTTTCGTGTCTCAGGCGAAGTCATAACCAAGTTTGCAGCAAATCGCGTGCCGATCTGCTAAATTTCTCGCAGGATTAGACATTATTGTTCCGCAGGCTTAGACACTCCTCGCATGACGTCGGCGATACACAAACGCGCTGAGCCAGAATGGCGAAGTGGGGAAGCAGATGCACGTGGCCTAAAGCGCGTGCGCCTCGGCGACACATTAATTGAGCTTGAGGTTATGATCCACGGCGGCGAGCTATCTGAGCTAACGCCCCTGCTCATTATAAACTCGATCGACTATCCGATGCCGCCCTCGAAGGCGTTTTGCGAAACGATGGAGGCGGCAGGCTACCAAACGATCTTCATCCGCCGCCCTGGTTTCGGACACACGCGCCCGCTGCCATCAGTTTTGATGAAGAAGCAGGAAATAGAGCAGCATGCTCCAGTCGCTACGGAAGCTGCGTTGATCAAACTCTGGATCGATAGCATGGACCTCAAAGGCATTCGCTTGCTGGGATTGGGAACCTCCAACTCAATCTGCCTGCGATTAAACCAAATGAGCGACGCTATCGATTTCGTGGTGTTCTCAAATCCTCTTTTCAATCCTGCAATATGGAATGTCATCCGGCCGGCTTGGCTGAAGCGTATGATCCGCCAAACTGTGCTTTCTGAAAGCGGCCTTAAGATCGCTGTACGCGGACTACGCGCCGTTTTACGCCGAGACCCGCTCTGGTTTTATCGACAGTTTGCACAGAAGAGCGCGGGAGACGTCGCCTATATCAAAGCCAATGAGAGTGATTTTCTCACCGCCGGAATGTTCCTGCAAAAACTGGAACCCGATATGTACTTCTATGAGCTTAGGTCTGCTCTGATGGACGACAATCGCTGGAACCCAGCACATTGTGAAAACATTGATGCGGTCATCTTGTCGGGAACTGAAACGACTGAAAATTGGAAAGGCACGATTGTCGAAGAAGCCGATCGATTAGGACTACCGATCGTTTTCGCAAATGCAGGGGACCTATTCGTGCCTTACGCGTCGCCAGACAGCCTGCTCGAAATCCTCAAAAACCACTCGGCAAGCGTCGCTGCGCTTTAAGCGCGACTAGCCAACGCTTCCCTCAAGGCTAACTTTCAACAGGCTCTGCGCTTCAACCGCAAATTCCATTGGCAACTCTTGAAGAACTTCGCGGACAAACCCATTCACGAGCAGCGCGACGGCCTCTTCTTCGCCGATGCCGCGTTGGCGGACATAGAACAGCTGATCATCTGAAAGCTTAGTCGTGGTTGCTTCGTGCTCAAGCTGAGCGTCAGCGCGTCGGTTTTCGACATAAGGCACGGTATGGGCCCCACAGCGATCGCCGATCAGAAGACTGTCGCATTGGGTAAAGTTTCGCGCCTGGTCGGCTTTCTTATTCACCGAAACGAGGCCGCGATAAGTATTGTCTGACTTCCCTGCGCTAATGCCTTTTGAGATGATCCGGGAGCGCGTGCGCTTACCGAGATGGATCATTTTCGTGCCGGTATCGGCCATTTGACGGCCATTGGTGACAGCAATAGAATAGAACTCACCGACGCTATCATCGCCGCGTAAGACGCAACTAGGATATTTCCAGGTGACCGCCGAACCCGTCTCGACCTGAGTCCAGCTGATTTTCGAACGCGCGCCGCGGCAGTCACCGCGTTTCGTCACGAAGTTATAGATGCCACCTTTGCCATTTTCGTCGCCAGGCCACCAGTTTTGGACCGTCGAGTATTTGATTTCAGCATCTTCGAGCGCAACGAGTTCAACCACGGCTGCGTGGAGTTGGTTTTCATCTCGCATCGGCGCCGTGCAGCCCTCAAGATAAGAGACGTAGGCCCCCTTATCGGCAACGATAAGAGTCCGTTCGAACTGTCCCGTGTTTTCCGCGTTCATCCGGAAATAGGTGGAGAGCTCCATCGGACAGCGCACACCCGGCGGCACATAGACAAAGGTCCCGTCAGAGAACACTGCGCTGTTGAGCGTTGCGAAGTAATTGTCTGATTGCGGAACCACAGTACCGAGATACTTCTTCACGAGCTCTGGATGCTCGTGAACGGCTTCCGAAATCGACATGAAGATCACGCCAGCTTTTTTGAGCTCTTCTCGGAAGGTTGTCGCGACAGATACAGAATCAAAGACCGCGTCTACAGCGACCTTTGGGCGATCGCCTTCAGTGCGCGCTTCGATCGCGCTGGCGGCAGCCCCTTCCACCCCGAGCAAGACTTCAGCTTCGCGAAGCGGAATACCGAGCTTTTCATATGTCTCCAAGATTTCCTTGGGTACGTCATCAATCGACTCATACTTTGCGCCCGCTTTCGGCGCCGCGTAATAATAGATGTCCTGATAATCGACAGGCTCATACCGCACCATCGCCCAGTCCGGCTCTTCCATGGTGAGCCAGCGCTCATAGGCTTTCATCCGCCATTCGAGTAGCCATTCAGGCTCACCCTTTTTATCGGAAATGAACTTCACGATGTCAGGGTTGAGCCCCTTTGGCGCGTACTCGGTCTCAATCTCGGTCGCAAAGCCAGCCGAATAGTTTTCTGATTCCAGCGCTTTCGCCGCCGCAACCGTACCTTCGTCGATACTGTCTTTGACTTTGACTTCCACGCACTTGCCCTCGTGTTCTTAACCGTCGCGACCGAAATCTGCGGCGTACTCTGAAAGACTTGCATGTAATATGGAGCAAGTGCCGCAAATTTTCACCCCTAATCGACAGGAAGAGGCGCGAATGTCGCGGTTAGCTGTCCGCGGGACGTTCAGCAACTGGAATCATAACTTCATTCCGGCGGAAAGGCCCAGGGACATATGGGGCATCATAGCCCGCGTACCGGGGCATACCGACGGCCTGATATCCCTGCTCTAAAAGCCAGGTTTCAAGCGCGGCTTGTTTCTGTTCGAACACGCGTTCTCGCCCAACCCCAGAAAACTTGACCGTTGCCATCAACTCGCCTGGCACCTCGCGAAGCGTGACGTCTGAATTGTTTGGGACAGGAAGCGTTTCCATTGTCCACTCTTTCGGCATGACAAACGCAACGGTCCAAACATCGTTATCGAGGGTGTGCGTGACCGGGGCGGTCATCGCGATTTTCTCCGACTTCACGCGCGTCACGGGCGCTGTCATCTCGATCTTAGAGCGGGCGGTATTATTACCAAAAATGAAGTCTGCCAGCGGCCGGAAGCCTGAATTTCCTGCACGGCGCATGTCGCCCGTAATCTCAACTTCTGCAACGATCGTGGGTTCGTACTGACGGATCTCATACTTGCCGTCTTTAAGGAGCGTTTGATGTGGCGGTTCTTCAGTCGCCCCCGCTGTCATGGGCAACATGGATAAAATAGCGACGGTGAGCAAAGCAAAACGCATAGCAAGACCTCTTGGTTCATGCCTATGTTACGTAAGCGCACCGCCGCTGGATTTTCTGTATCGCCAGTCGCTATCCGCGATGCAGCGCGCAGAGCTTGTTGCCGTCTGGGTCGCGCAGGTAAGCGAGGTACATGCGCTGCCCGCCGCCTTCGCGCCAACCTGGAGGGTCCTCAATCGGCATTCCGCCCGCCGCTTCGCCAGCCGCATGCCAGGCATCGGCTTGCTCCGGGCTCTCCATAGCCAAACCGATCGTCATGCCGTTGCCGTGCGTGCAAGGCTCGCCGTCGATGGGCTTGGTGACCAGAAAAACGCCGCCATTATGCATATAGACGAGGCGCCCTTTTGGATCGACGATGCCTGGATTGCCGCCCAGAGCAACAAAGGTTGCGTCGTAAAAGACTTTTGATTTTTCGAGGTCATCAGACCCGACCATCATGTGTGAAAACAAACTACTACCTCCTGTTTGGCCGCCTATTCAGCACTCTTGTGTCGTAATTTAAAGATCATCTCGCGAGAAAGATCTGGATCAAACGCCCCACTCTGCCAATCGCCAAGTATTGTTTCGACACGGAGACCGGCTCGATCCACAAACTCAGTCACCGCATCTGCGCTCAGAAAGCGCAGGGTGCTATCTGAGGTGATGACACCATCTGAAAAATGATAGTCCCAGGCGAAACTCAAAAACTCAGGCGCGCTTGAGCGATCGGTCATACGCCGAACGGCGCGCACGCGGCCTTGGGGTGTTTCCATCTCATAAGACCGCCCCCAAATCGCGTCCCAGTCGAGTGAAGGATTGCGGGTCTCGAACGCAACCAATCCGCCAGGTTTTAGATGTTGCGCCATGGTCGATAGCGTCGCCTCAACCTGCTTATCCGTCAGCAGCACTTGGAACGCATGCCCCGTCATAATGATCAAATTGAACATCTGATCCGCGCGAAAGCCCTCTGAGGTATTCTCAACCCAAGTAACCTGGGCGCTCAGCGGTGCGCGCCTTGCGACCGCTAACATCGCAGCTGCTGGGTCAACGCCAGCAACGCGATGCCCCTTCGCCGCGTAGCCAAGACAGAGCAGCCCAGTGCCGCACCCAAGATCAAGGATGTCTTGGGGCGCCTCTCCCGCAAGGCTCAGGTAAAAGTCGCGGTCATCCGAACCAGCATTTCCCAAATCATAGAGGTCCGCCAAGCGCTGATCAGAGAATTGAAGATCTGGCTTTGGCATCCTTCGTCTAGGCTGTTTTCAAAACCGTGCGCCGCGCCGCCTGCAGCCAGGCATCTGCCACAGTATCGAAATCGCCCGGCGCCGTGTCCCAGCCGAAACTGATCCGGACCGCGCTTTCGGAGAGGTTGTCGTCCACACCCATCGCCGACAGAACCAGAGAGCGTTTCACCTTTCCACTCGAACAAGCTGAACCCGACGAAACTGCGACGCCCGCTAGATCCATAGCCATCACCTGCGTCTCGGCACGGAAGCCCGCAATGGCAAAATTTGAAGTTTGCGCCAGCCTTTCGACCCCTGCGCCAAATACCGTCACGCCAGCTTCAGAGATAAGCTTAGCTTCCATACCATCGCGCGCAGCCGATAGCGCCTGCAGTTTGGACATGTCACGGATCGCAGCTTCAGTGGCCGCCCCAAAACCTGCAATGCCGCTAAGGTTTTCTGTCCCTGACCTGAGAGACCGCTCTTGTCCGCCGCCGAACAAGACGGGCTTCAAAGGCGCGCCGGAGCGCACCCAAAGCGCGCCGACGCCCTGCGGGCCGCCAACTTTGTGTGCGGACAGGGCGAGATAGTCGACGCCGAGCAAGCCGACATTCACCATCAGTTTTCCAAGCCCTTGCACCGCGTCGCAATGGGTGAGGCCGCCTGCCTCCCTGACCAAAGCGGCCGCTTCGGCCACCGGCTGCACGACGCCTGTCTCATTGTTTGCCATCATCAGCGCGAGCAAAGGCATTCCGTCTTGTTCGTGGTCCCACTTGCCCAAGCGATCACGCAGCCAATCGAGATCCAATCGACCAGAAGTCGTTACATAAGCGGTTTCGATCGCGACACCGGCATAGCCTGCATTCTTGGCCACCGCTTCATGCTCAATCGCCGAAACGAGAAGCGTGCACTTGCCTTCAAGCTGCGCCACCACGCCGTGCAGAGCGAGCGCGTTCGCCTCAGTACCGCCGCTAGTGAAAATGACATCCTGCGCGCGGGCGCCGATTGCGAGGCCAATCTGGCTACGCGCCTGCTCCAGCAGTTTACGCGCTGCGCGCCCCGGACCATGAACGCTGGACGGGTTCGCCCCGACCTCCAGCGCAGCCATCATAGCGGCTTTCGCTTCGGGCCTGACCGGCGCAGTTGCATTATAATCAGCGTAAATCATACCGCCGCATATATCATTGGCGGCCACAGTCTGCAGAAAAATTTGCATTTGCTGGCAGAGATTCGCTATAGCCCCCGCTCGACCCCAGATTTTGCGCTAGAAGCCGAGACCACGCACCATGGCAGAAATGCTTATTCAAGGCCCCCAGGGCCGGATCGAAGCCCGTTACACACCGCCGCCATATGAAGGAGCCTCCATCGCGCTGATCCTTCATCCGCATCCGCGCGCCGGCGGCACGATGCAGGACCCGATCACAATTCGCCTCTATCAAATGTTTGAGGAAAAGGGCTTTGGCGTTCTTCGCTTCAACACACGCGGCGTCGGTCGCTCACAAGGCGTCTATGATCAAGGCGTTGGTGAGCTCGAAGATGCTGCCTTTGTCCTCGATTATATGGAAAACCTGACCGAAAGCCCGCGCTATGTTTGGTGCGCTGGATACTCTTTCGGAGCTTGGATTACGCTGCAGCTTCTAATGCGCCGCCCTGAGATTGATGGCTTCTTGGCGATCGCGCCGCCAGCCAATCACTACGATCTGAGCTTCCTGGCGCCTTGCCCGGCCTCAGGCCTGATTATCTCAGGCGAGAGCGACGCCATCTCGAAGCCATCTGACGTTGAACGCGCCCTCACCAAAGTGCGCATCCAAAAAGGTGAAGAGATCGAACGCGAGAGCATTCCGGGTGCAAACCACTTCTTCCAAGATAAGCATGATGAGCTGATTGATATCTGCTCAGCGTATGTGGATCGTCGTCTGATTGAAGATGAAGAAAAACTGCGCCGCGAGGCCGAGGCTGCTGCCGCAAAAGCGGGAAGCCGGAAGCCGCCTATTCCGCGCGCTCTGCCGTTGAAGCCAGAAGACAACACGCCGCAAGGCTAAAAAGGCTCGACCTTTATCTCTGGAGGCGTCCACCCGTCATCGGGTTGGGCGCCCCAGTCGTTTTTGGCCATGAAATTGGCAATCCGCGCATCGTCCGCGCTGCGAGAAACGCGAAGGCTTCTGCTTCTATCGAGTCGCCGCGCCAGCCGACATGTTCGGCACTCACAACATCGCATGGCACAAACTCATTCAACATCGACATCAGCGTTGGATTATGCCTGCCACCGCCGCACGCGATCAGGCGCTCCGGCATAACCGGCAGTTGGTTGAGGCTTCTGGCGACAGAGTTAGCGGTAAACGCCGTAAGCGTTGCTGCACCATCTTCGAGCGACAATCCTCGAACCATGCTGGCATTAAAGTCATAGCGATCTAACGATTTCGGGGCTGGCACATCGAACCAAGGGTGATCGAGCAATTGCATAAGTAGCCCCTCATGCACGCGACCGCGCGCGGCGAGCGCGCCGCCAACATCATGCGTGCCGGCGTCATGGCCTTCGACCCATTCATCAATGGGTCCATTCGCAGGCCCCGTATCAAAACCTAGCATCTCCCCGTTCGGTAAGCTCGCCGTTATGTTCGCCACGCCGCCGAGGTTGAGAACCGCTGCCGCTTTATGCCCGAGGCTAGAGAGAAGTGCCTGATGATAAGACGGCGCGAGCGGCGCGCCTTGCCCGCCAGCCGCGACATCATCGCTGCGAAAATCATAAGCAAGCGGGACGCCCATTTTTGATTGCAAGCCCTGCGCGTCCATGAGCTGCAAGGTCGCGCCGCGCTCTGAGGCGGTCGCGCGCTTGTGCAAGACGGTTTGGCCATGGACACCCGCGAGTTCAATATTTCGATGACCTGCGTGTTCTCGCAAAGATCGCCAAGCATCCGCATGAGTTTCAACCATGACATCACGCGCAGCGCCAAAAGCTTTTTCCGGCTGCGGCCCCTGCCAATTCCACTCCAAAGCAGCTTGCGTTGCCACCTGTAAAACTTGGCGTTCGCTGGGCGTGTATTTACGCTCAACTGTGGGGCCAAACTCCAGTACGTTGACGCCATCGGTTAAGATCAGGGCCCCATCAACAGCATCGATCGACGTGCCAGACATGAAGCCAGCGACCCAGATCGGCTCAAATTTTTCCGCTGAGCTGTTCAAACCCCTGCCATCCCATGCTAACCGCGCCGCTTCACCAAGGACGAAATTGATGAGCGACTACACATCTAACTTTCTGCGTACGCTAGAGGAACGCGGCTACATTAAGCAAGCCACCCACACAGCAGAACTCGACGCCTATTGCTCGAGCGGCGTGCCAGTTGCTTATATCGGGATCGATCCAACCGCGGATAGCGCGCATGTTGGCCATCTGGTTGGCATCATGATGCTTCGACGCCTACAGCAGGCCGGTGGAAAACCCATCGTCCTCATCGGGGGTGGCACGTCTAAAATTGGTGACCCCACGGATAAAGAGAAATCCCGCCCCATCCTCACCGAAGACCAAATTGCCAAAAATGCCGAGGGCGTGAAAAAGGCCTACAGCCAATACCTGACCTTTGGCGATGGTCCGACGGACGCGATCATGGTCAACAATGCAGATTGGCTGGATAGGCTCGGTTATATCGAGTTCCTGCGCGATATTGGCAAATACTTCACGATTAACACGATGGTGAAACAGGAAACCGTCGCGCGGCGCCTCACCAATGAGCAGCCCTACACCTTCCTGGAATTCAACTATCTCTTGCTCCAGTCGTATGACTTTCTCGAGCTTTCCCGCCGGCATAACTGTTTCTTACAGATGGGCGGATCGGACCAGTGGGGGAATATTCTTGGCGGCGTTGACCTGATCCACAAAGCGGACGGCAATCAAGGGTTCGGCCTAACCAGCCCGCTCTTGACCACAGCGTCTGGCGCGAAAATGGGAAAAACTGTCGATGGTGCGGTTTGGCTGAATGTTGAGAAACGCAGCCCATACGAGTACTGGCAATTCTGGCGCAACACCGAAGACGCGGATGTTGGTCGGTTCCTAAAATTGTTCACCGATCTACCGATGGTAGAGATCGCCAAACTCGAAGCGCTCGAAGGCGCCGAGATCAATCGAGCCAAGATCTCGCTCGCGAACGCGGCGACGACGATGCTGCATGGCGAACAAGCTGCTAAAGAAGCAGAAGCGGCGGCGAGCAAAGCGTTTACCGGCGGCGGCGTTTCAGCCGACCTCCCAACCTTTGAGATCGCAAAAGCAGACTTCCCGGATGGCCCAACGACCACGGCGCTTCTTCGCGCAGGTGAGCTGGTCGCTTCAAACGGCGAAGCTCGCCGAAAGATGAATGAAGGCGCTGTGCGCGTGAACGATGACAAGGTCGCAGCTGATCAAACACATGCCTGGAGTGAGATCTTGGACGACGTTCAGGCCTTCAAAGTGCAAGTCGGCAAAAAGCGCATCGCACTGGTAAAGCCGGTCTAACCGTCTCCATCACTTCCGGGTGTCGGAGACAAGATCTCCTCATCCGGAAGATCTGGAAGTTTTTCGGTCGGCGGCTTCAAGTTCGGATCGACCGGCAGCGCTTCTGGGATCGTCGTATCAGACGGATTTTCAAAAATTCGCCTTAGAATACCAGGTGTTACCGCCGAAAGCGGATTCACCGCCACCTGAGCCTTTTCAAGCGTTCCTGTCACAGAATAGGTGATCGAGAATATCCCCTCACCCTCCCGACCAACGATCAGATCACCAATGATTGGCACCCCGCCGAGCACAGAGTTCACTCCGAAGCTTGGGACCAGTACTCCGTTCAATCCAATGCCGCGGCCATCCGTTCCAACCCAACCATTCACCGTGAGACCAAGCGCAGGGCCACTCGCGCGTCCGCCGTCAATCACGTACCGACCGCCACCTATGGTGATCGGCGCTTCAATTCGCGAAAACAAAACGCCGTCTCCAGAAAGCGTATCCGTCAGCCCGCGCAGAGAGGCCAGTGATAGAATCTGCGTGAAGAATGGCGCATTGATGAGCCGCGTATCTTCAATTGTCGCTCGAAGGCGTGCGGGGCGGTTCGCCGTCGCGAGCGAGCCGCGTAGATCCAAGATGCCGCCTTCGATAAAATCAACGCCGAAGAACGCACTGGCCAAGTAGCCTGCATCACTCGTCTTCAGTTCAAGCGCCAAAGGTTGATTTTCGCCCTCATTGTCCAACCGGGCAATAAACGTTGCGCCATTGTCGGTATTCCCACTGGCGCGCAAAGACTGGAAGCCATTCCTGCTCGATAAGTTCAGGTTCAATGAGGACCCAACCAAATCGAGGTTTCTTCTCAGGCGTAATCGATCCACAGTCGCCGCGAGCCGCAAACCAAGGCCTTCGCTACTGCCACCTACGTCTCCAACGGCGCCGAGATCCGCCAGAAGACCTGAGATATCGAGGTAGTCGCCATCCACTTCAATTTCGAAGCCATCATCGGATCTGGAAATACTGCCAGCGACATCCACGGAGTCTTCGATAAACAATTCTCGAAGTACCAGTGACTCCAAGCGACCATCATTTTGCAGACGCAAATCGCCATCGATCGTCGCATCCGATGCGGAGAATCGGAGCGCAGCTGCCTGCTCGCGCAAGTCCCCTGTATAATTAAGCGTGGCGCGAGCTGTCTCTCCAGCTGGTTTCACCCAATCGATCTCTGCAATATCAAGTCGAGCTTCACTCAGATCGAACGCAAACGTTCCCGTTTGTAAGCCGTCTGCCCCAACTTTGCCTTGCATTTCAGCTGGCACTTCACCTGTTATGAAAGCACGACCGACGAGCCCAAAGACATTCAAGAGATCCGAGGTAAGTACCGCCGTTGCCGACAAGTCCGCCGGATTACCATCATCGTCGAACGCGTCACGCCAAGTAAACTGAACGGGCGAGCTTCCCATGTTTCCGAAGCCGGTCAGGATCATGCGCTCGAGCGTGACATCGACATTGACGTTCGCCTCGGTGATATCGAAGGGGCCCGCGGCTGCCTTCAATCCACCGTTTCGGATCTCTCCTCGAACTTCCATGATATGGTCTTCGAGCGGCACATCACTCAAAGCCGGGCGAGTAAGCTTGAACGATGCGGTTGCATCACCGCTGACGCGCTCTGGATCGAATCCGGTTTGCTCTTGTAGACGAAGACGCGAGTTTGAAAGTTGCCGCAGCACCGAAATTGCCGGACCAGACCCGTAGGCGGAGACGGTAAAGCTCTCTCCACGTGGGTTGAAGGCAGGAAACTCAACGGCTCCAGATTGGATCACCCAATCATCATAGGTTGAGCTGATCAGCGTGATGTCGAGACTATTTCCGCCAACACGGCCAGTCCCAACAGCGTTTTCCACGAGGGGCATATCGTTGAGGAACCGCAGTGCACCGTCCCGAAACGAAAAGGTCACCGCGAGGTCTTCATCCCTCAAGTACCCTTCAGCCATACTGTCCGGTTTTAGCGTCAGACGCGCGGTCACTTCGGCTGCGGTTCCTGACTCGAGGCGTTCGATGATGTAATTCCGCGCGCCGCGGCCCAACCGAACTGGCCAATAGGCCAGGATTGTTTCTTTGCTCGTGTCGCCAACCAGCTCCGCGGTCAAATCGAGGGTGAAGGGAAGTTCGCCAGCCTCATGCTCGACGCTGAGATCGATTTCGCCGTTCGCCCTCAATCGGGCGGTGTCAATGTCGGCCTCTAGAGTGTCGACGGAGAGAATTGTAAAATCATCCGCGATTTCGGCGGCGAACACCACGTTCGAGACCAACCAGGGTGCTTCGAAGATTTCTGTGATGTCGATCGCCAGTGTTTCAGCCTGAAGTTCTAAACGACGCAGCGCGTTCTTCGCGAGAACATTGGTGAGCTGCCCCTCAAACCGACCGCTGGCTCGATTGGACTCGAGCTGTAAGAAGTCGATCCGCACCTGATCTTCCGCAGGAAGGTAGGACAAAGCGGCAGAAAGATCGTCAATTGTTTCACCGATTGTGTCGAGTTGGAGAACACCCATTTCCCGCGATACAACCAACCCGACCTGTGTGAGCCCGCCCTCTCGAGTGACGTCCGCGTTAAAGGACGTACCCAGCCGCAAATCGCTGCCCTCGAATCCGGAGAAGCCCAAACGCTCAACCAAGTCGGTGATCGGCAAGACACCAACATCAAACACCGCTTTCATGGATTGATAGCCGTCGAACGTATCTAAAGAGACGCTGAAGATTTCAGGCAACCCAAGACCCTGGCCATCCCCAGACAGCTGGATCGAGACGTCTGACTCAAGATGGCTAATCTGCGCCGACGTGCCTGCGATCGCTCCAATTGAACTTCTGTCTTCATCTAGAACGCGAAGATCAAAATCGTTCAGCTGCAAGCTTTCGAGTTCGAACGCATCATCAAACACCTGCAACCCGACGAGAAGGTCGCTCAGAATCGTATTGGTTCGGTCAAGCCACTCTTCTGGCGTTTGCGGGAGCGCGGCCGCGCGGATCTCAGGCAGAGGGTCACCTGCAAATGTCCACGCATTGCCCCCTGTATTCTGAACTTCGATCCAGCCGGACTGCAGATCCGCGTCGAGAACTTCGATACGCCCTAGAAAAATATTGCCTGCATCGAGCGTCAGTTCTGCGCGCTGAGCGAAACCCGCCTCGCGCCCCGCATCATCTTTCAGGGACAAACCATCAGCAACGACGAACACTCGGCGCTCCGACGGCGACCATTGCAAAGTCAGGCGGTCAACCGTGACCGGACGACCGTCCCGAGACCGCGTAATCGCTTGTTCAACATCATCTCTGAAGACGCCGAGTTCAACCGGTCCGCTCGCCAACATGAACGCAAGAACCCCAACCGCCGCCATCACCACAAGTGAGAAGACGCCGAGGGTTTCTAAAATTATGACTTTCGTGGTCTGGCGAACCAAGTCATTTGCTCCATGTAATCAACACACTGCCTTAACGGCACATCAACCGGGGTTACGTCCCGCCAGACATGAAAGACATGCCATGACAAACCGACTAGAAAAAGGCGATAAGGCGCCAAGCGTCACAATTCCAGTCAGCGATGAAGAATCTGTCAACCTGGGTGCACCGAGCGGCAACGCTCATGTCGTCTATTTTTATCCACGCGACAACACCCCCGGCTGTACAACCGAATCAATCGACTTTTCTGAACGACTGACTGATTTTCAGGCACTCGGCGTGCAAATTGTTGGGGTCTCCAAAGACAGCCTAAAAAGCCACGCTAACTTCAAGACGAAGAAAGATCTTACGGTCGTTCTAGCCAGTGATGAACACGCCGATGCCTGCGAACAATTTGGCGTCTGGGTTGAGAAAAACATGTATGGAAAGAAGTACATGGGCATAGAACGCTCGACTTTTCTCGTTCTATCAGACGGGTCGATCGGAGCGGTTTGGCGAAAGGTCAAAGTCAAAGGACACGCTGAAGCAGTTCTTGAGACAACGCGTGAGATTTTGAACACCTGATTCGTCAAATAAAAATACTTTAAGGCGAATTTTACACTCCAAGCGTAATTTTCGACTCAAATTACGCAAAAGGGGGCTTTTCGACACGATCACAATGAGGTTACTGTGTCTCATCACCAATCAAGACCGAGTTTTCCCCCAGACAGAGTCATAGCCTGCGGATAGGTGCGTAGAATGAAATCAACCGGAAAAGTCTCAGACTTTGTTCGCCGTGCATTTCCAGAACGGCAAATTTACCACCGTAGTGGTGGGACGGTTCGCTATTTCACGATTTCTCCACTCCAACAGATTGTTTTGACCTGCGCCGCGGCTGCTCTTGTTGGGTGGTCGCTTTTTGCATCTGCCACCGTCGTTTTCGGCGAGAAAGCGATGACGGTTGGGACAGCTTCGACCGAAGTTAATCGCCTCGAACGCTGGGTCCAAGATCTCCGGGCCAAAGAGGCGCTCTCAACATCGCAGCTCGAACAGCGGACCGAAGCGTTCCAAGACGCAACCATTGAATTTCAGCGCCGCCATGAGACGTTGGCGACAATGCTCGAAGCGCTACAGACCGGCGGCGAGTTAGAGGTTTCAGCGCTAAGGGGAAACTCGGCATCTCTCCTGGTGATGGCCTCGATCGATGAGGCAGACGCCCGGCAATCACAACGATTTGCCGAAGTCCAAAGCACACTTCCTCAAGTCGGCCTGCGCGGAGACGTTTCTAGAATTCGCGGCGAGCAGGATAGTTTCCTAAACGACATCGAAGAGATGGCTGTAGAACGGGCCGAAGCGGCACGCGGCATTCTTCAACTCACGAAAGTCGGGGCAGCGCGCATTTCGAGCGGCGAAAACATGGGCGGGCCTGAAGTCAGTTTCTCAAGCCTCATGTCCGGCCAATTCGATACACCCGAAGAAGAGCGGTTTGCCGTGAGGGTTGCTCAAGTTGCAGCCCGTATGGAAGAAGCGCGTTACTTCGAAAACCTTGTCGAGAACCTGCCGCTTGCAACTCCAATCGGTATTCCATCTCGGATCACATCTCCTTTCGGAATGCGGATCGATCCGTTCCGGAAACGCCCCAGCTGGCACGGCGGTATTGATATGGGCGCCGGGTGGAATGCGCCAATCGTTGCAGCAGGCCCGGGAACTGTGATATATGCAGGTCGTAAATCTGGTTATGGCCGCGTCGTAGACGTCGATCATGGCGGGGGTTTCGTGTCTCGATATGCTCACTTGAACAAGATAGTGGCCAAGAAGGGACAAGAGGTCGGAATCGGAGATAAGCTCGGTACCATGGGTTCGACCGGGCGCAGCACAGGTCCGCACCTTCACTATGAAGTGCTGTTCCATGGCAAACAGTATAATCCAGTAGAGTTCATTAAGGCAGGCAAACATGTTCACGAAGACTAAAGGCGATACCCCACCAGGCTTCTCTCCAGCGCAGGACGCTGTGCGAGGTGCTTCTTCAAAACCGGCTTCACGCGTAGGGGCATCCATCCTTTGTTCGGATGTGGAAATCAAAGGTACGATCAAGACAGGCGGCGCCCTGCAAGTTGACGGCAAAGTCGAAGGCGACATTTCCGCCGGTGACATCACTGTCGGCTCAACCGGCGAAATCCTAGGTGAAGTGAAAGCCGAAACCCTCCGCGTCAAAGGTAAGATCACTGGATCTATCCGCTCTCGACGCGTCGAGCTTGAGACTGGCGCTTCTGTACAAGGCGACATTTTCCACGCCGCCCTCATCATCCAACCAGACGCAAATTTCGAAGGCCAAGTGAAACGGGAAGAAAACCCGTTGAAAGAGAGTGCACCGCAACCTGCCGCGGCGCCTCAACCTGCGGCGACTGCACCGACGACGACTGGCTTTGTAACCGGCGCGCCGGTCACGCCGACAACCGGCACTGCAGGGAACGCATAGGGTCCAGAAAAAACTGTTTTGGAAAGCCGGATCACATTGATCCGGCTTTTTTTATTCGTCCGCCTCAGAATCCCCCAAAGCATGAGACAGGGCAGCGCTGAGAAACGGGGAAAGATCACCGTCCAACACGCCGCCTGTATCCGAGGTTTCATGATTGGTCCGTAGGTCTTTGACCAATTGATAGGGCTGCAGGACGTAGGATCTAATTTGGTGGCCCCAGCCAATTTCCGTCTTTGAATCGTGCCTCGGGTAAAGGTGGTCAGCATGTCAACAAGACAGACTCCGCTGTGCGCTTAACCCATGAGCCCACGGGA
>JBCBGJ010000015.1:0-16161 GCA_038526925.1 Pseudomonadota bacterium | reverse complement strand
GACGAGAAGGTCGCCAGTTGTTCAACGAATTGCGTTGAGTCTGTTGGCTCTAGGGGATCCTGGTTTCGGATCTGCGCGGTCAGCAATTGCAAGAATGTATCGAAGTCTTCATTGAAGTTCGTCGCATTCTCCGAGGCCGCTGCCGCAGCGCTTGCTGTGTTGGTTTGTGTAGTTGAGCCTGTTGTCGTGACAGGGTTTATCTCACTCATAGCTTACTCCTAAAGCAATAAGTCGAGCCGATCCCTTCCCGTAAAATTGGGCGGGGTTGGCATAGCTGACGCGGATGAGCTTCGCTCTGCGGCGGCTACGACTTGAGATTGCGCACGCGCCCATTCGGGGGCCTGCCAATTAGATTGAGACTGATCTCGAGCTTCCTGCTGGAAAGAGAGATTGCTGTCTGAGAAGCCCTGATCTTTCAGCGCTTGAGTCAGTTCGAAGTGCAGCTCGCGCAAGCGTTTCAGCGCTTCTGGATTCTCGGATGTCACCGTAATTTGCTGTAGGCCTTGGGCGTCAAACTTAAAGTCGATTAGGACGCGGCCAAGCTCCGGTGGATCGAGTTGAACCACCAATTGCTCCTGGACGTCACCACCACTTTTAAGCGCGTTCATAACAACGCTTGTCAGCTCGTTTGGTGCGGCGATTACATGGGTTGGAACGGTCGGGGCCAAGCCGCCAGTCGCCACAGGACCTGCCGTAGAGGGGGTCGCGCTTGGGGCAACAGCGAGCAAGCTCTCAGTGGCCAAAGGTGCCGCTTCACGGGCGACATTTACTTGGACCAATGTCTCGTCGCCCATCGTGGGAACGGTTTGTTTGCTCGCCTTTAGATCGGCAAGCTCGCCCGTGCTGGGCGCGTCGGCAGCAATCTTGTCAGTACCCTGCGCAGCGTCGGGGTCGGCGGCAGACAGGAGGTCTCCTGTTGCGGATGGTTGTCTTGATTGTCCGTCACCAGAGGATTGCCCTGGTGTATCCGTAAATTTAAGGGCTTCGTCGCCCGGCGCGTCGGAGGCTGTACGCACACCGCTATCATCAATCTTGGGATCAACGCCTGTATCGGATGTTGAGGCAAGTCGCGGATCGGCATCGCTGGCGCGAGGCGCAACGTCTGTGTCAGGATTGGATGCGCGCACTGTCGTTTCCGCATCTGATTCACGGTTGCTCGACTCCGCAGTCGCGGCGGCATCCGCTGCGCGAATGCTGGTATCAACAGCTGTGGCGTCAGCTTTTTGGGTGGTTGAGCTTTCGCCCTCAGCACTTTCTGAAGAGACTGCAAACGTATCGGCCGTGGCGGCATCTTCTGGTGGTAGGTTCAGGGCGGACACGGAAGCGGTATCCGACGCGGCGCGTCCTACATCCGAGGAGGATGAGGTATCGCCTGTTGGAGCGGTCTGTTCCGATGTCGCTGCACTGCCAGCGGCTGCGGCGACTTCATTTTCTTGTTTAGGGTCGACCTCGGACGGGTCATCACGCGATCCCATAAAGGACGAGAACTTCTCGTCTTTGGAGGATCGCGACGTGTCGCGAGGGGGCTCTTGTGATTTAGCGCCGTTCGACGGAGCCAAACCTTCAGACATTAATACAGAGATCATCGGGCTCTCTTGATAAACCTGCGCCCAATACAACAAGAGCGCGTAAAGAGGTAATTAACAACTTTAAATTTAATTTTGATTCACCAAACAAGGAGTGCGATGTGCAACCACTGTCGCCATTAACAGCCAATCAGCTTGCCGCCCCGTCTTCTGCGGAGGCGGGACAGCCTGCTTCGGTCGAGCTGTCGGAAGATGCCAAACTGCGCTTCGAAAAGCTCTTATGGGCCGAACTTCTCACCCATACGGGATTAGAGAAAGCAATGACGCTTGGCGGCGGGGAGGGGGCCTCGATGTTCTCACGCTACTTTGTTGAAGCGATTGCAGAGGACCTCGCAGAACAACAACCACTGGGCTTGCTCGATAAAGAGCTCCCAAGCCCGGCGATGGCCTATACCCAAGCGAAAGGACGGATCAATGAATAGTGCAGCTTTAGAAGAATGCCTCAACTCGATCGAAAACGTTTTTGAGCAGGAGGCGGAACATATTGTTCTAGGCCAGATCAGTGAGCTGAATGCGCTTTCGGGCGAAAAGCTGGAGCATTTGAACAATCTCGCAAATGCCATAGAAGGCGGCGCATTGCGCGATCAGCCTCAAGCGATCATTCGGCGCGTCGTGAAACTTCAAGCCACAGCAGACGAACATGGTCGCCATCTGCGCGCGATGCAGCACGGACTTAAAAGTGTGATTTCGCGGCTCGATCGTTTGCAGTCTGACTCGCAAGTTGGATCCTACAATAAAGCGGGTTCTAAAGTTCACTTTTCAGGGGCGCGCGGCGGCTTCGAAAGCAAAGCCTGACCCCATTAAGAAAATGTACACCCTGTAATAGTAAATACAGAAACACAACCAAGAGTGGTTTCCCGTGAAACGGGGTGTCAGGATGGCATTGAACAGAAAGTCCCGCTTAGGACCAAACCAAATAAGGATAAGCATCAATGTCTAGTATTCTTACGAACAACAGTGCCATGGTCGCACTGGAAACATTGCGAGGCATCAACAAAGACCTCGCAATGGTTCAGTCTGAAATTTCTACCGGTAAAAAAGTTTCTAACGCGAAAGACAACGCTGCGATCTGGGCGATCTCAACTGTCATGTCTACAGACGTTGAAAGCTTTAAGCAGATTCAAGACTCTTTGAACCTCGGTAATTCTTCTGTCGGTGTTGCGCGTTCAGCATCAGAGCAGGTCACGAGCGTTCTTCAGGATATGAAAGAGCTGATCGTTTCTGCCCAAGAAGAAAACGTTGACCGTACAAAAATCCAAACCGACATCGCGGCGCTCCGTGATCAGGTTGGATCTATTGTTGGTGCAGCTCAGTTTAACGGCCTGAACTTGATCGACGGTTCGTCTACAGACGATGTTGCGGTTCTCGCATCTTTGGATCGTTCATCAGCTGGCACAGTTTCAGCATCTTACATCGATGTTGCACGTGCTGACCTGTCTGTATCGAACACGAGCTCAGCGGCAACTTACAACACTGCTGGTAACACTGCTGACCAGTCTTTGATCGCCAACGGAGCCGCTAACGCCGGCGCAGCAGCTACGGTTGCAAGTGGTGCGCCTGCCCAAGACATCCAGATCGTCACCGTTGGTGATGGCACTGGTTATCAGATCATCCTTGATGACACGGGCGGCGACAACAGCATCGGTCAGCGTACATTTGAGTATGTTGCAAACGCCGACGATAGTGCTGCGTCTGTTGCTGCAACCTTGGCAACGCAGGTTCAGAACTTCCTGTCTGCAACTGGCGAAAGCGGCTACACAGTTGCTCGCTCAGGCGACACGCTTTCGATCACGAACAACTCTGGCGGTGCTGTTGACATCACAGCAAACGCGGCAGCTGGCGGTACAGCTGGTGTGACTGCCGGTGGTCTTGGTGATCTTGCAACAATCGACGTTACGACTGACGCCGGTGCAACATCTGCTCTGACAGCAATCGAAGGTCTTCTTGACCAGTCAATCGACGCTGCTGCAGCCTTCGGTTCTGCTCAGAAGCGGATCGAAACTCAGAGCGAGTTCGTTCAAACAATGGTTGACTCACTAACGACTGGTATCGGTGGTTTGACTGACACTGACATGGAAGCAGCTTCAGCGAAGCTTCAGGCCCTTCAGGTACAACAGCAGCTTGGTACTCAGGCTCTGTCTATCGCGAACCAGGCGCCTCAGTCTCTGCTGTCACTCTTCCGATAGTAACCCCAATGTCTGGAGCGCTCTTCGGGGCGCTCCAGATTTTTTATTAGATTTTTTGGAGGCTTGATTGCAGGCTCTAGCTGTCAAAGCGTATGGTGAAGTTCGAAACCGAACCGCGGATAATAAATCTCTCGAACACGCTCTGTTTGATCAAATCACAGATGCTCTTCGAGACGCAGCGGATCAGGAGAAAACCGACGCAGCCAAATGGGCAGATGCCGTCAATCGGAACCTCGAACTGTGGACGATCCTAACCACAGATTTGCTTCATCCCGATAATCAACTCCCGGAAGCGACCCGTAAGTCACTCTTGGAACTATCTGTCTTTGTCCGCCGGCACAGTATGCAAGTGCTCTCAGGCGATGCGCAATTGGCAGACCTCATCGAAATCAACGAGTCCATCATGCAGGGGCTCAAAGCAACATAATCGGCGATAGAGTAAGCTGGAAGGGGACTAGGAGTGTCCGGATTAATGCTAAAACTCGCTCCTGGAGAGCGTTTCATCATCAACGGAACTATGCTGGAAAACGGCGACAAGCCCGGGCGCATACGTGTGCCAAGTCCAGATGTTATGGTCCTGCGCTGCCGCGATGCGTTGCGGCCCGACCAAGTCGATACGCCGGTCAAGCAGGTCTATTATGCGATCCAGCTTTTGATCACCAAAGACCTCGAAGAAGACGACACTTTGCCTGCGCTGTTTAGAGCGTGCGAGGATCTGAAAGGTGCGTTTGCTGCGATTAAACCTGATCTTATCCCGACGCTTTGCGAAATGATCCGCCGCGGAAACTATTATTCTGCGCTCTGCTATTTGAAGCAGGTCATTGAGCTCGAAAGCCAGCTTCTGGGGCAAGACCGAAGCGACGCGTTGGCGGCCTAAATGGTTTTTCAGCCGGTCCTTCCTTTATCAGGTCTGGGCGGTTGGGCCTTTCTGCAGTCGACGTATGACTCGCAGCTCGAAACCTATTCGAACTCGGCGCAAATTAAGAACGATATCGACTATTTTACCGAGAAGCTCTCGCAGCCAATCGCGGTGGAAGATTTTGTCACGGATGGTCGTTTACGCCGGATTGCTTTGACCTCTTTTGGTCTCGCAGAAGAGTCTTGGAAGACAGGCTATGTCCGCACTGTTCTTGATGAAGTTCAGGACCCGGAAAGCACGTTTCTGGCTCGGCTGAACAATGAGGCCTATTCAGACTTCGCAAATGCGCTGCGTCCGAACTCAGAAGGGATGATCAACCTCGCCTCTGCGCAAGTTGAGCGGATGGCTGGCCAATATGCAGCGGAATCTTTTGAAGCCGCTGTCGGTGAGCAAGACAATGCGATGCGCCTCAGTTTGAATTATCAGAATGAGATCGCAGGCTTGGTGAATGCCGATGCAACCGATCAAACCAATCTATACCGTATGCTCGGGAGTGTTCCGGTCCGAACAGTCATGGAAACTGCGCTCGGTCTGCCGAGCGAGTTCGCGACCCTGGATATCGATCGCCAGGCTGAAATCCTGGATGAAGAGTTGCAGAAGAAATTCAACATCTCATCGATCTCAGATCTTACACAGCCGGATGTGATTGATCGGGTTATAGAACGATATCAAGTGCTGGACTCGTTAAACCAGTCTGTTGCCGCAACAGGACCGGCGGCGACGGCGCTCACTCTGCTCAGCAATGCGGTGGGGTTTGGCGCGCTCGCCAGCCAAAACCTTTTCCTGAGTAATTTCTAAGCTGGCTGCGGCGCTGGTTCGTCTGCGGGCACGCTGAGCGCGGGTTGCATTAAACTTTCCAAATATTGAAACGCGGTCTCGATCCCATTGCTGGGCTCGGTCAGGAATTTATCCAGGCTCGGGAACAGCGAATAAGCAATATCCGCATGCGGATCTTTTCCGAATTCGAACAGGCCCGCCCGCACCATGGGGGCAATTTCATCATAGGTCGTGATCAGGTTTCGATAGGTATGGAGCAGGGCGTTTTGCTCCGCTGTTGCGGCCTTCGGAAGCGCTCGGGAAACACTGCGCAGCACGTCTACAGCCGGGTAGCGGCCGCGTTCGGCAATTTTCCTCGATAGGACAAAATGGCCGTCTAAAATTCCGCGAACCATATCTGCCACCGGCTCCTCAAAGTCTGAGCCTGCGACAAGCACGGAGAAAATCGCCGTGATATCGCCGGTCCCTTTTGCGCCGGGGCCAGTGCGTTCTGCGAGTTCAGAAACGACGCGCACGGTGGACGGCGGAAACGCATTCAAGGCAGGGGTTTCCCCCGCCATCAAAGCCGTTTCGCGGTGGGCCTCAGCGAACCGTGTGAGGGAATCGAAGAGAAACAGAACCGAATGTCCTTGGTCCCTGAAGTGTTCTGCGGCGGCCATGGCGCAAAGCGCTGCGCGTTTCTTGGCGCCCGGCGGTTCATTCGCTGTGGCAGCAATCACTGTAGTCTTAGGAAGTGCCTCTGGTGGTAAGACCTCGTCGATAAATTCCTGGACCTCACGTGAGCGCTCTCCGATGAGAGCAATCACGACACGATCGGCACTCATCCCGCCCGCGAGCGTTCCAAGCAGCGTCGATTTCCCGACGCCAGACCCCGCAAACAATCCGATCCGCTGGCCAGCGCAGATGGGCAAAAGCGTATCCGTGACGTTCAGTCCTGTCTGCAAACGCTTGCCGAGTGGCTTACGAACAGACGGGGAAAGCGCTTCGGTCTGCAAGGGCATCTGACTTGAGGGATTGGACTCTGGCGCCTCAATCCGGCGGGCTTGCACTTCGCCGCGATAGTTGACGAGCGCGCCGAGCCAGTGATCGCCAACCTCGACTTGATCTTGCTCCGTCACAAAGGCGCGGTCGCCGATTCGGATCGCGTCTGTTGAGCTATACATCAGGATTTTTACGTGATCGCCCGTGACCGTGATGACTTCGCCGATGAGATCAGCGCCGGGCTTCTCAAGCGTTACGGCGTCACCAATCCCTGCCGCATGACTGATTCCCGATACCTCGATCATGCCTGGCAGAATCTCTGTCACGGCGCCCCAAAGGCGAGCAGGAGTGGCAAGGGGTCTTGGCATGCTAAAAGTTAATTAAACCCAGGGTATCTGTTAATCCTTTCTTCAACTTATAGTCGCAAATTTTGCGGAAACGTTAACCTTAAGGGATTTTTCGATGCTTTCCGACATGTCTCTGTTCCAAATCTACGGGGCAATGGCGCGACATGCTGCTGAATCGCAGCAGACGAGCGCCGAAAACCTCTCGCGTGCGAACGAGCCGGGTTACAAAGCGGTCGAGATCGAGTCCTTTTCTGACTTCATGAAACGCAATGGACCAGAGATCGAAAAAATCGATTTTAATCAGTCGTTTCAGCAGACTCTGAACCTCGATCATGCCTCGCCGAACGGCAACACTGTGAGCGTGGAAGAACAAGTCTTCAGGTCTGCGGAAGCTGTCGGCAAACACAATATGGCGATGACCGTCTATTCCAAATCCTTGGACATGATGAAGCTCGCCCTTGGACGGAGATCGTAGGGGACTAGGATATGAACCCATTTGAATTCTCGATGATGCAAGCCGTCTCAGGGATGCGGCAGAACTCTCAGCGCATAACTGTGAGCGCCGAAAACGTATCGAACGTCGATACCCCAGGCTATCAGCGTAAGATCTTGCTGACTGAACCCCGCGGGACCGGCGAGATTTCGTTCGGTGCGTTGCGCACCTCGCTCGATCAAACGCCGGGCGAGCAAGAGTATAGCCCGGCCCACCCGATGGCGGATGATCAAGGTTATATCACCCTCTCAAACGTCTCCTTGGTGACGGAGATGGCGGACATGCGCGAGGCCAACCGCACCTATGAAGCCAATCTAAATTCGTTCCAGCAAGCGCGGAGTATGTACACCTCGCTGCTGGATGTGCTGCGTCGATAAGGAGGCCTAAATGAGCAATTTCGGTTTCGGGGCGTATAACACGCTCAATCCTGCGAAAATTACCACGCCCACAGCAACGCCAGCAAAGCCTGCAGCTGAGGACAATGCTGTTGCGAAGGGCGCATCTGAATTCAAAGCCGCCGTGCAGAAAGCCGAGCAAGCCGCGATCGATACCGCCGTGTCTGGCGCTGATCCGCACGCCATGGTCGAGGCCCTGGCGAATGCGGAAATGGTGCTCGAAACGGCTGTGACGGTCCGCGACAAAGTGGTCGAGGCCTATCAGGAACTTCTGCGAATGCCAGTCTAGAATGGAGCTTGGGGACGATGGGCGAATCTGAAATTTTCGAAGTCCTTCGGGCTTCATTGTGGACCGGCGTGCTGATGGGCTTGCCGATCCTTGGCGTTTCTCTGGTCTTGGGGTTTGCGATTGGCTTGGTCCAGGCGCTGACCTCCGTCCAGGAAATGACGCTGACCTTTGTCCCTAAGATCATTGCGGTAGTTGCCGTGTTCTTTCTCACGATCGGTTACATGACGCGCGTCTGTCTCGATCTCTTCAACAATTTCATCCTTCCGATGATCGCGCTTTGAGAGCCCTATGACGCAATCGAAACTGCTTGATTTCACATCGCCCACCGCGTTCCTCGCGATTGGGCTTATGCTGGTCATCCTGGTCATGGTCTTGCCGGTACCAGCATGGGTATTAGACCTCGGGCTGACAGCCTCGTTTGCATTCGCGATCCTGATTTTCACGACGTCAATTTTTATCGAAAAGCCGCTGGATTTCTCGTCCTTTCCGAGCGTGCTTTTGGCCTCCTTGATCTTGCGGCTGGCGCTCAATGTCTCATCGACAAAGCTGATCATTTCCGAAGGCCACTCCGGAACAGACGCGGCGGGTGGTGTGATCGAAGGCTTCGCCATGTTCATCATGGGCGGCAATCTTTTCGTTGGCCTGGTTGTGTTTGGCGTTTTGATCATTGTGAACTTCATGGTCATCACCAAAGGTGCTGGCCGAATGGCCGAGGTTGGTGCGCGTTTCGCCTTGGACGCGATGCCCGGCAAACAACTCGCGATCGACTCAGATCTCGCAGTTGGCGCAATCAGTCACGAAGAGGCCAAACAACGTCGCCAAAAAGAACAGGAAGAAGCCGCTTTTCTCGGCTCCCTCGATGGTGCGTCTAAGTTCGTGAAAGGCGATGCGATTGCAGGTCTGTTGATCACCGCTTTGAACTTACTCGCTGGGATTGGGTTTGGTCTCGCAGTGCATGGATTGTCACTTGGTGAAGCGGCTGCAAACTACTCTGTACTCACCGTTGGGGATGGTTTGGTCTCTCAGATCCCTGCGGTGATCGTATCCGTGTCTGCCGCTTTGCTTTTGTCTAAGGGCCGCGACGATGGCGCGATTGATGAGGCGCTTGGCAAACAGCTCGGCGGCAATGCGACGTCCTTGATGATTGTCTCTGGTCTCCTTGCGGTCTTCGCCTTGTTCCCAGGCCTTCCATTTCTGCCCTTCATGCTGGCGTCGATCGGGTTTGGCGTCACGGCCTACTTCCTGCGAAAACAACAGCAAGAGGTTGAGGCACAAGTCGAGACGGCAGAAGAAACGCCAGAGAGCCAGGCCAACCAGATTGGCGACTCCATTCACTCCGATGAAATCCATCTCGAAGTGTCGCCCGACCTGGTCAACACGGTCCTGCAAGGCGAAAGCGGGATCGAAGCGCGGATTGATAAGATCCGGCGCTATATCGCCGAAGAGTATGGCTTTGTTTTGCCGTCCATCAGGATGACGGATAACCCGACCATGGATCGCAATACATATCGCCTCAACATTCAAGGCGTCCCTGTGGATAGCGGACTGCTTCGCCCAGGATCTGTCCTTGCACTGATTGAGGAAGATCAGTTGCCTCACCTGGTTGGAGAACACGTCAAAGAGCCTGTGTACAAGGCTGCTGCGCGTTGGCTCCCGACCACTAAGAAGCAAGAACTTGTCGCGGCCGGAACACCGGTCATTGAGCCGATTGAAGTGCTCGCGACCCATATGCTGGAACTGATCCAGGGCAACTTCTCTCTGATCTTCACGCGCATGGTGATGATCCAGACACTGGACGCGCTCACCAGCATGTCAGACGGCGAGCGCAGCGCGGCGAACCAAAAGCTGCTGGATGAGTATATCCCAACCAAGGTTCCGCCAGAAACACTTCTGGCTGTCTTGCGCGGTTTGCTCGAAGAGCGTGTGTCGATCCGCAATATCTTCCTCATTTTGGAAACAGTTGGCGAAGCGAAATCGCAAGGTGCCAATCAGACCCAGATGGTCGAGCTTGTACGTCAGCGTCTATCCTTCCAAATCCTGAACAAGCTGCAAGACGGCGATGGTCGTTTGCCGCTCGTGCAGCTGTCGACGGCTTGGGAACAAAAGTTTGCGGAGCATGAAATCAAATCAGATGGCGGGGCTTCAGATATCGCGCTTCCACCGGAACTGTTCAGCGAGCTCCTGAACGGAATCCAAGAGAAACTGAATGAGACGGCGCAGCGCGGCGTTGTCGCAGCAATTGCGACCTCGTCCAAGCGTCGACGCTTCTTGCAAACCGTCCTCGCCAGCAAAGGCATTAGAAACGCCGTCCTCGCCTATGAAGAGATCCGGTCCAGCAGCAAGCCGCAAATTGTAGGCATTGTATGATCCCGCTTCTGGACCTTCTGGGACCAGATCTGTCGACATGGGTGGCTCAGTTTATCCTGACTGTAGCGCGGCTTTCTTTTGTGGTTATCTTGATCCCAGGCATTGGTGAGCAAATGATACCGGCGCAGGTGCGGGTCTATCTATTGCTTGGATTATCTGCGGCGATTTCAGGGATGGGGATCACAGATTATGTCCTGCCCGAAAGCCTCACCGATCTCGGGATCGTTGTGGTGACAGAGCTTTTGCTAGGCTTGTTTTTAGGGATTGGATTGCGGGTGGTCGTCTGGACGCTCAATATTGCGGGGAGCGTGATTGCGCAATCGATGGGCTTGGCGCAGCCTCTTGGTGTGGCGCTCGAAAACGAAGCTCAAACTGCGACCGCGAACCTGCTCTCCATGGCAGGAGCGGCGGTCCTGTTCTCGATGAATTTCCATATTGAAGTGATTGCCAGTTGGATTGGGCTGTATGAGACAATTCCAATCGGCGGGTCGTCCTGGATTGCTCAAGCCTTCTTGTTTGACAGCATCTATGCGGCATTTGCGTTTGCGATCCTATTAGCTTGGCCGTTCGTTGCGATGAACCTGCTCTACAATGTCTGTTTGGGCTTCATCAACAAAGCCATGCCGCAAATGATGGTCGCCTTTGTTGGCGCCCCCTTCTTGGTTGGGGCAGGCATGTTCCTGCTCGCGGTCTCTATTGGAGCAATGCTGATGGTTTGGCAGGATCAAATCGCGCAGCTTGTTGTGTGGTTATAGAGCATGGCTGAGCAGGACCAGTCTGGCGAAAAGGAATTCGCGGCCACCGAAGAGCGCCTCCGGCAGGCGCGAGAGGATGGCGATGTTCCCGTATCGAAAGAGGCCAATGCAGCGGGTCTAATCATCGGGATAGGGCTCGGCACATTGGTGTTCCTGATGCTCACATCGCGCGCCTTGAACGATGGCTTCGCGAGCATGTTCTATCACGCCGACCGGTATGCCGCTGACATCTTTGTCGATCAGGGGTCACAGACGCGAAAAGTCATGTCCGACATGATGTTTTCAATTCTGCCCCTTTTCGGAGTGCTGGTCGCGTGTGTCTTGCTGGCGCTCATCCTTCAACAGGCCATCGCTTTCTCGACCAAGAAGGTCAAACCGGATGTGAAGAAGATCAATCCGGTGGAGAACATCAAAAACAAGTATGGCGCCAAAGGCCTGCTCGATTTCTTAAAAGACGCTGCAAAGATGATTTTTGCCGGCTTGATCGCAGCTTACTTCATGGTCTTTTTCGCTTCTGAATATTATGCCGCCGGCGCCATTGCGAAGGGTCAATTGGTCGACTTCACGCTCGAGCAAATCCTGAAGCTGATCCTGTATTTTGGTGCGTTTCAAATCGCATTGGCGCTTTTGGATTTGCCATTGCAACGACATTTGCATGCTGAACGTCTGAAAATGACCCGTGAAGAGGTCAAAAAGGAAATGAAGCAAAGCGAGGGTGACCCTCATCTCAAACAACAACGCCGCGAGCGCGGAACACAGATAGCCCGGTCCGATATGCTCAAGAGCGTCGAGACCGCGACCGTCGTCATGGTCAACCCGGAGCACTATGCGGTCGCCTTGAAATGGGATCCAAATGGAGATTCAGCCCCAATCTGTGTCGCAAAAGGCGTCGATCATTTGGCGGCGAAAATCAGAGAGGTCGCCCAGGCAAATGCGGTTCCAATCTATCGAGACCCGCCAACAGCGAGGTCGCTCTACAGCCTTATCGAGATTGACGAGGAGATCCGACAAGAGCATTTCGCAGCCGTTGCCGCGGCTATCCAGTATGTCGATCGGGTTCGCCAACATTTGAGAGGACGCGATGATGCAAGTTGATCCGATCATTCCACAACTGCTGAATATTAAGCATAAAGACCAGGTTCAACGCTTGGCGGCCTTGATGGGTGAGCTGCGGGATTTGGAGCAAAAACGCGCTGATTTGGACCAAGAATTTCAACAGTTAGATCAGCGGCAAGACGGGTTTACACAAATCAGCATAGCCAATGGCTACTTGAGATATATGCAGCATCGGCAAGAGATTCTTGATAAACAGATTGCGAAAGCCAGGCATGCTGTCGACGCGATTCAAGATGACCTGCGCCAGACGGTTTTTTCACAATCTGTACTGAACAAATCGTGATGAAGGTAAACAGGTTTACGTTCTCTTCATAAACTCAGTCGTACTATCCCTGCGCGAAGAGTGGCAAATTCAATCAAAAAAGCGCCACCGAAATGCATGGAGAATTAAATGAGTGCAAAAACACCGTCCCACGTGGACCATCAAGTTGGTCGTCGTATTCGCCAGGCGCGCCGCGCCGCGAAACTGACACAAGGTCAACTGGGCGACATGATTGGGCTCACGTTTCAGCAAGTGCAGAAATATGAGAAGGGCGTAAATCGCGTTTCTGCAGGAACACTTTATGAAATCGCGAAGGTGTTTGATATTCCGATCAGCTGGTTCTTCGATGAAGATATCGTCGATCGTCTGTCTGCGGCGAAGGAGTCCGGCACGACTGACTTTGATGATTGCATGAACTTGCTATTGGATCTGCGCCAGAGCGCGCATCTCGGCCCCGTTCGGGAAGTTCTCCGGCTTGCAGGCGCCAGGTAGCGCCCACGTTCCGAATTTGATTTGGCCAGGGGCGCAGCGATCTAGCTGACCTTGGCCAAATATCCTCCTGGATAGCTCGCCATAGAGCCGCCATTCGTATCGACGAAGGCTTCGAGATCCCGGATCACCGACAGAATAAGACTCGCTTCGGCCGGAAGATCTGTCACATCGCCATTTGGCGCGACATAGTTTTCCCAGACTTTCAGCTTTAGCAGCATGTCGACCGGCCCGAGAGCAGGTTTTGCGCTAATTGCATCGATCATTCCGAGTTGCACTTCGAGCTCCGCATCTGCGAGTTCTTCCGTTTCAATCGATTGAGCAAAATGTGCGTGACGATGCACGGACTTTACCCATTGCGGCAGCTCCCGCTCGATCAGTTTTTCGATCCCCATTACGCATTCCTTCTTACAACGCAGTTTGAATAGCGTGGCGCGTATTTTCGCGTCTCACACCTTATCAATGCGAAAGGGCCGCGGATTGTTCCGAGAGAAATGAACTTTTTTCAATTTTTCTTGAGCAGGCGACGTGAACGGGCGCGGGAAAGCCTTAGGAGCTAATCGCCGTCGGACCTTTTCTGGTCCTCTTGCTCTTGCTTTTTAAGCGCTTCGATCAGCTTTTTCAGTTTTTCAGGGACAGGCTCGTTCAGGACTTCTTTGTACTTATCGCGCAAAGACTCGCCCATAGGCTTTTTGGCCCGCCATTCTGGCGGCATTTTGGGTGAATCATTGTCACCGGACATTCGTGTGTCTCTGTTTTAAAATCCCTTTATTCGCTTGGAGCCTAAGTCCTAGCGTTATAGCAACACAGTCAGTTATTCGATTTCTGTAATACCAAGCAAAAATGGCGAAAATGCCAAATCCTAAGGCGTATCAGACTCCGGTGCCGCAAGACTTTCGCTCACGTCCTCAAGAGAACCACTTTCATAGTGCATGGGGTGCTCAAATGTAGGTTTGAACCAGGGTGACTTTTGTTGGTGGAAGAGGCCTCTAAGCCAATCAATCACAATCTGCGCCCGAGCCATTCGGCGCACACGCTCAGAATAGGTGAGCCAGAATCGTATCGGGGCAACTTCAGGCAGGTTCAGAGGTTCGATATTCTTACCAAGGCCATGCACATATGTTGGAAGCAGCGCGATCCCACCGCCATTTGCGCAAACCTCAACCATGACGGCGCCAGAATTCGTGACAAGCGCAAAGTCGATCAAGTCTCTGAATTCTTTGGCTTTTGGAGCCCATCTCTCCATCTGATTCACATAGCCAGAGTGAATGATGCAACGATGATTATAGAGGTCGAAGACGCTGGTCGGATGTCCGAAATTCTTGATGTAATCAGGCGACGCGAAGAACACATAATGCAGAACCCCCAGACGTTTCGAAACGATATCCGGGCGCGCAGGTTCCTGGAACTGGATCGCGACGTCCGCTTTTTCGTTGATTAGGTCAGCGTCTGGACGGTCTGTTGTTTCAAGGCGCAGCTCAATCTTCGGGTTCTGTAGATGAAAGTCCGGTAGGTGCGGCGCAATCCAGTGCGTCGCCAATCCGTCGCCCGTACACAGCGTGACCGATCCTTCCGCGGGCATATCGTGATCCAGGACATCGCTGCGCAATCCGTCTGCGGCATCCGACATTATCTCTGCGTATCGCAGGGTCTTCTTGCCGGCATCCGTCAGCGTAACGCCTCGCGGCGACCGATAGAGTAAGCGGGCATTCAAAGAACGCTCTAGATCGTCAATCTTGCGAGAAACCGTGGGTGCCGTCTCTTTCAAACGCGAAGCAGCCGCATTCATACTGCCGAGTTCAGCCACGACAATGAAGACTTTTAGCTTATCCCAATCAAGATTTTCAAACATTTAGGGACCCTTATACGATTTCTGTACTACCCCAATTCGATTCTGTCTGCATCGCACACAAGGGAATTGTGTCAAACCTTCAACGAGAAGGAGATATTTGATGACTGATACAGCAAAACGTCTGGCGACTTACCCCTTTGTTGTCGATCAATCAAAAATGTTCGAGCTGATGGCGAATTTCGGTTGGCGGGCTGCCAATGAGAAAGAAATTCCCGAAATGCTCGCCCTTGGAGAGCGACTGATCAATGATCAATTAATCAGTCCGGAAACACTCGCACATCTCCATGATTTGACCGGCATCACGGCCTGGGTGTTCGGCGATCCAGTCGAGGGATTGGTGATCTCTGTGCCGCTCACCGAGGCGGGGCTCGATGCCGTCCAAGATAATGAATTCGTGGCGAAAACACCCGATGATGCGCACGTCGCGGCCGTCGGACAGCCCTGCGCCGCCGTCTATATCGGGATTTACGCTGGTGAGACCAAAGAGGCGCGCAAAGCCGTCATGAGCGGCGCTGGCGTCATCCGCATGGCGATTTACGCGCAAGTGCCTTGTTTCGCCCGTGCAGCCACAGAGGACGGCGCCCGATCTATGGAAAGCCTTGGTTGGACGCCCGCTGGGTTCGGTGCGGACAAGCTTTGGATGCAAGGTGCGCTGGTCGTGCCAGAACAGAAGGTGGCGTAATGCTGACAATTTCACCAATTGGCGAATCAGGTCTGGCAAAACCGCTGGGTCCGGAATTGATTGAACAATTCCCGATTGAAATGGTGCGCACGCTTGATGCCTTCCAGAAAGTCGTCGCGGTTCGATCCATGGTCTACATGGCCGAACAAGACTGCCCTTATGAAGAAGAGTTTGACGGAAATGACCTTTGCGCGTCGCACGTCATTGCATACTCCAAAGGACAGCCCATCGCGACACTGCGACTTCGCTGGTTTGCAGGGTTCGGCAAAATTGAGCGAGTGAGCATTTTACCGGCGTTCCGCGGCAGCGGTGTCGTCAAAGTTATGCTCGCAGCATCCCTCGAAATAGCATCACGTAAGGGATATCGCCGGATGCTTGCGCAGATCCAAGCGCGCCTCTGGCCGCTTTGGTCGAAAACGCTCAATTGCCGTCTTCTGGATGATCATCCGAACTTCTATTTCTCTGACTATGAGTATTGTGAGATGGAGATTTCGGTGTCTGCGCATCCGGATGCGATCCGTCTCAACTCCGATCCGATGACGATCATTCGTCCAGAGGGTGACTGGGATCAACCCGGCATTTTAGAGCGGTCAGCGCAGCGCGGCGGGGATGTGAGAGAGGTCGCGGCCTAAATGTGTCTGCTCGGGCGAAACAAGGCACTTGCG